>CAUEYG010000376.1 GCA_959021945.1 uncultured Eubacteriales bacterium
GCTGAGGAAAGAGACCGTGTGAAACATTCTCTGGGAGAGACCGGTTCCCTGGCTGCAGTGGAGCATCTGTAATGAATTTTGCAATTTACCCTAAAGCTTTATCATCAATTATAAAAGAAACTGCCGCGGTTTATCAGAAACTGCGGCAGTTTCTTTCTGTCCCTTGTATTTCCTTGTGTTTCCATTCTAAAAATGCTATACTGTATTCGGTGTTTTAGCCAATTATGAGGGAGGAGATTTCAATCATATGAAGAATTATAACAGTCCTTTATCCGAACGGTATCCAAGCAAAGAAATGAAGTACCTTTTTTCTCCTGAAATGAAGTTCAGGACTTGGAGAAAACTGTGGATTGCTCTTGCAGAGGCGGAAAAAGAATTAGGCCTTGCCATTACACAAGAGCAAATAGATGAATTAAAAGCCAATGCAGACGATATTAATTACGATGTGGCAAAGGAGCGAGAAGCCATTGTGAGACACGACGTCATGTCTCATGTTTATGCTTATGGAGTTCAATGTCCCAAAGCAAAGGGCATTATCCATCTGGGCGCCACCTCCTGCTATGTAGGTGATAATACGGATTTAATCATTATGACGGAAGGCCTGCGGCTGATTCGCAGCAAGCTCATTAACGTGATTTCCCAGCTTTCTGATTTTGCAGACCAGTATAAGGCGCTTCCTACTTTGGGCTTTACCCATTTTCAGCCGGCTCAGCCTACTACAGTAGGAAAACGGGCCACTCTATGGATTCAGGATTTAATGATGGATTTAGAAGACGTGGACCACGTTCTTGATACCTTAAAGCTGTTGGGTTCCAAAGGAACGACTGGTACGCAAGCTAGTTTTCTGGAGCTTTTTGACGGCAGCAGGGAAAAGGTAAAGCAGCTGGATCAGCTTATTGCTGAAAAAATGGGTTACAGCGGCTGTTATCCTGTATCAGGACAGACTTATTCCCGCAAGGTAGACAGCCGGGTGCTCCATGCGCTATCAGGTATTGCTCAGAGCGCTCACAAATTTTCCAATGATATTCGTCTGCTCCAACATCTAAAGGAAATAGAGGAGCCTTTTGAAAAAAATCAGATCGGGTCCTCCGCTATGGCATACAAACGCAATCCAATGCGCAGCGAACGCATTGCGGCTCTTGCCAACTATGTTATGTCAGACGCCATGAACCCGGTCCTGACTGCAGCCACACAGTGGTTCGAACGCACCCTGGATGACTCGGCCAACAAGCGGCTCAGCATGTCAGAAGGATTTTTAGCTGTTGACGGGATCCTGGAACTCTATCTAAATGTGGCTTCCGGCCTTGTGGTTTATCCAAAAGTAATCGAAAGCCGCCTTATGAGCGAGCTGCCATTTATGGCCACGGAAAACATTCTGATGGATGCCGTAAAGGCCGGGGGCGACCGGCAAGAGCTCCACGAGCGAATCAGGACACATTCTATGGCCGCGGGAAAACGAGTAAAAGAAGAAGGGTTGGAAAACGATCTTTTGGACAGAATCGCCGGCGACCCTGCTTTCAATATGACAAAGGAACAATTAACCGGGCTGATGAAGCCGGAAAACTTTGTAGGCTGCGCACCTGCTCAGACGGAAGAATTTATCCGGCAGATTGTAGCCCCTGTTCTTGAGAAGAATAAAGATGTCCTCGGCATAACAGCTGAGATCAATGTATAATAAAGGAGAGAATCTGAAATGGTAAAAGCAATTGTTGGCGCCAATTGGGGCGACGAAGGAAAAGGAAAGATTACGGACATGCTTTCAAAGGAATCGGATATTATTATCCGCTTTCAGGGAGGTAGCAACGCAGGCCATACTATTGTAAATGATTATGGAAAGTTTGCCCTTCACATGCTCCCATCCGGCGTTTTCTACGATCACACCACTTGCATCCTGGGAAATGGGGTTGCTCTGAATATTCCTTATCTCTTTAATGAAATCAAGGAGATCGTAGCTCAGGGAGTTCCCACACCAAAGGTATTGGTTTCCGACCGCGCTCAAATCCTGATGCCTTATCACATCTTATTTGACCAGTATGAGGAAGAACGGCTGGGAGGAAAATCGTTTGGCTCCACCAAGTCAGGAATTGCTCCCTGCTATTCGGACAAATATGCCAAAATCGGTTTTCAGGTAAATGAGCTCTTTATGGAAGAGTCTGCCCTGCGTGAAAAAATAGAAGGTATCTGCCAGCAGAAAAATGTTATTTTAGAGCATCTCTACCATAAACCGGCTCTTGACCCACAGGAAATGTTTGACCTTTTGCTGGAATACCGGGAAATGGTGCGTCCTTATGTGTGCAATGTTTCCGCTTACCTGTACGATGCCCTGAAAGAAGGAAAAAAGATTCTCCTTGAGGGACAGCTGGGAGCTTTAAAGGATACGGACCACGGGATCTATCCTATGGTCACTTCCTCTTCCACTCTGGCCGGATACGGTTCCATTGGCGCCGGTATTCCACCTTATGAAATTAAAGAAGTCATGACTGTAGTAAAGGCATATTCCAGCGCTGTAGGAGCCGGAGCCTTTGTCAGCGAGCTCTTTGGAGAAGAGGCGGATGAGCTGCGCAAGCGCGGCGGTGACGGCGGAGAGTTTGGCGCTACTACAGGACGTCCAAGGAGAGTCGGCTGGTTTGACGCAGTGGCTACCAGATACGGGTGCCGAATTCAAGGCGCTACGGAAGTTGCCCTTACGGTTTTGGACCCTCTGGGCTATCTGGAAGAAATTCCGATCTGTGTTGGGTATGAAATTGACGGAAAAACTACGGCGGATTTTCCTCACACCACAGACCTTTATCAGGCAAAGCCTGTTTTAAAAAAGCTTCCTGGCTGGAATTGTGATATCCGCGGAATTCGGGATTTTGATCAGTTGCCGGAAGCTTGCCAAAACTATGTAAATGAAATTGAAAAAGAA
>CAUEYG010000377.1 GCA_959021945.1 uncultured Eubacteriales bacterium
AACATGAAGGAAGTTCCCAGTCCGTTCCTGATGGCCGGTTCTCCCTCCAAAGAGGCCTGCTCTCTTTATATTTTACAGCAGGATTTGTACTGGAGTTGATCTGCGCCACAATGGCTTCTGCCGCTTCCATATCCTGAGCTTTCTTCGCTTCGTACTGCTCTTTATTCAGCATCCGGTTCCTCCTGTGAGCCTCCTTCTGATACCTGGCTGTAACGCTTGATCTTTCTGGTGGTAGTCTTTTCAAATTCTTCCTGCCGGATTTTAAAGCGTTTTACCCGTTTGTAAAGAGGCATTTGTTCATTGATATCATCTATGACAGTCTTCATAAAATCTTTCAGGCCTTCCTCGCTCATTTCGCCCAGTTCTTCGTCAATAACAGCAAAGTCCGGGAAGATGTCAGCGCGAACGATGGTGTCTCCTGTCCGCTTGTCAACAGTTCCATAAACGAGTACTTCTTCTATGTATTTGCTCTGTTGGAGATAGTATTCCACTTCTTCAGGGAATATATTTTTTCCATTTTTTGTTACTATAACGTTTTTCTTTCTGCCGCATACGTATAGGAAACCTTCTTCATCAAGGCGTCCATAGTCGCCTGTATACAGCCATCCGTCTTTTAAAACCTGTGCTGTGGCTTCCGGGTCATTGTAATATCCAATCATAACAGAAGGGCCTCTGCATATGATTTCTCCAACCCCATCTTTGTCCGGCTCTACAATCCTCACCTCTGTTCCGGGCATAGGCTTGCCTACGGAATCAGCTTTGCTGTATCGATCCCGGTTCACAGCTATGATAGGGGCGTTTTCTGTCATTCCATACCCTTGAATCATAGGTACGCCCATTGCTTCATAGTCCCGCACTACGTCAGGGTTAATGGCAGCGCCTCCTGCAATAAAGAGACTCATGTGGTTTCCTATGCTCTGGTGGAGCTGGGAAAAAATTTTTCTTATTAGCTTTTGGTTGTTATACAGCTTTAGTTTCCGTGACAGGTCCACCATTTTCTGCATGGTTTGGGCCTTTCCCGAGCTTTCCGCCTGTTTCCATACTTTTTTGTGCATGGTCTCAAAGACCAGTGGGACTCCCAACATAACCGTGGCTTGTGACTCTTTTAGGTTCTTTTGGATATGCTTTAGTCCTTCGCAGATGGCAATACACATTCCTTGATAGCATCCTGTAAAAATATGGCATGTCATTTCGTAAGAATGGTGCATGGGCAGAACCGAAAGTCCCACTCCCGGCTTTTCAATCTTTACATATTTGGACATATTGTATACATTGGCTGTAATATTTTTATGGGATAGCATGACTCCTTTGGCAAGTCCTGTGGTTCCGGAAGTAAACAGCAAGGTGCACATGGCCTCTCTATCAATAGATGCGTCTACAAAGCGGCGGTCTCCGCCTTCGATCAGAGCTCTGCCTTCTTCCAGCAAGCGAGGGAAGGAAAGGGTTCCTTCCTCATGTTCTTCTGCAGCCATACTGATCCTGCAGCGCACGCCTTCCACTTGGGACAGTGCGATTTCAACGGTGTCCTCCAGTTTCTTTGAATAAATAATGGCGCTTACTTTGGCTCGTTTCAATAAGTTTATGATTTCCTTTGGAGGAAGTTCTCGATCCAGGGGAACAATAACTCCTGTTCCGTTTGTTGTTGCTAAATAGGATAAAATCCATTGGTAGCTATTTTCACCAATAACAGCAATCCGTTCTCCCTTTAACCCTAGGTCAATGAGTCGGGTCCCTAGAGAGTCCACATCTTGTTTTACTTGCTCGTACAGAATAGGCCGGTATTCTCCTCCGGGAATGTCTTTCACTAGATAGGCCTTATCTTTGGCAAAAAGCTCTGCGCTGGTATCCAACATATCTTTTAGATCATTTATGTACCGAAATTGATAGAAAACGTCTTTATATTTTTTGCTGTTCAAATGGATAGTCCCCCTCTCAAAGGTTTTAGAATTTGTGCTTGATATTTTATTTTATCACTTTACCGTGAGCAGTGCAATTGCCAATCTGACAAATCCATGGCAGACCTGCTGGTGATTTACGGAATGTAAATCAAGCCAGGGCGTCAATATCACCTGGTGATTTTCCTCCATGATAAAAAACCGCCCCTTACGCAGAGGCGGCCCTTTGACCCATCACTTATTCTATATGATCATTTGATTTATGCAACGCGAACGTTTGCTGCTCTTGTTTTTCCACGCTGTACATCGTCTTCAATATCAAATGTTACCTTCTGACCTTCTTTCAGTGTCTTGAATCCGTCAGCAATGATTGCAGAAAAATGTACAAATAAATCTTCTCCGCCGTCATCGTTTGTGATGAAACCAAATCCTTTGTCGTCATTAAACCATTTCACTGTACCTGTATGCATTTTTCGGTACCTCCTATTTTTTTTTATACTTCACAGATTCACGGATAAAAAAATGAAGTTTCTAAAAGTATCCTTAACAGGAACTTTTAAAAACTTCATTGCTTATAATCGTTCTCCATTTAATACAAGTCTAGTATAACACGCATTTGTCAGACTTGTCAAACAAAATCTGTTATTTCCAGTATAGAGAATACCAACCGGAAGAAGTCTTTGTACCTCTGTAAACTTTGATGTAGTAAGTGCCCTTGGACCATTTCCCCTGGGATTTTAGTGTCAACGATTTTGTGTTGTTATAGAAGCTTCTGGTGCCAATTTTTCTTCCGCCTTTGTAAACAGCGATCTTAAAGTTGTTGTTGGTACCGCCCTTCATAATGATTTTAACTGCTTTCTTTCCAGTAAGCTTGAACTTGTACCAGTCAGCCTGACCGTAACCTGCAACAATGTTGCCCTTCTTTGTCTTTTTCTTCTTAATAGTTACAGCTTTGGATTTCTTTTTGCCGCTCTTTTCCGTAATCTTATTGTTTAT
>CAUEYG010000378.1 GCA_959021945.1 uncultured Eubacteriales bacterium
TATCCCTGTAAAATACGATTCCTTGGGTGCTTTGCAGCCAATATTTTTCGTTGCTTGCTGGAGGAAACGTGTGTATAAATCTGAGTTGTAGTTACAGAACTGTGACCTAGAAAATCCTGTATATAACGGAGGTCCACATCTTCTTCGAGCAGGAAGGTAGCGAAAGAATGGCGAAACATATGAGGTGTTATATGCAGCGGACAGCCGATCATTTCCACATATTTAGCGATCATATTGCGAACAGATTGTTCCGAATAACGAGCTTGCCGACTGTTAACAAAAAAGAAGCCACAGGACTGGATTTCCTGAAAAAAGACCTTATGATAAGCCTGAAGGGCATTTATTACATCTCTATTTTCCAAATAAAGTACCCGCTCCCGAGCTCCTTTTCCATAGATTTTCACGGTTCTACCCATAAGATCAAGGTCTGCTGGCTTTAAACAGGTTAATTCTGATACGCGCAGCCCTACAGCAAATAACAATTCCAAAATGGCAATATCACGCAAACTACAGCGATACTGGTATTGTGTCAAATTAGGCTGTTCCTTGAGTGCATAAGCAGCCTTTAACAGGGCCTGTATAATACGAAGCGGAATAACTCGGGGGAGAAGTGCGGGCTCACGAAAATTAGTACGGATTTTTGAAAAAGGATGCACCTCTAAAAGATCTTCATAGACCAAATAACTACAAAAAGCCTTTAGAACCGCAATTTTTCGTTTGACACTTTTCGGTTTATAGCGCTTGTTGAGAAACTCAATATACTTTGTTAGATTATGCTTTTTTAGAGGTTCAGAGCAACCAGAAGAAAAAACAGAAAATTGTTTCAAATCAATGGCATAAGCTTTGAGCGTTTTGTCACTCAGTTTTTTTTGATAGCGGCAGTCATTCAGATAATTCGTAAGTAGCGTACAAAAATTGTGCATGATAGACCTCCTATGTTTTTCTCTCTATTATAAGGCAGGGAGAAAGGCAAGGGAGAATATTTGCACATGAAGAACAGCAAGTTTCCTTTTTGATCGTAAGACAGGCGCTTTTCTGTTTTGCATGGATCATAAAATATGCCATAATGTGAAAAGTTACCTTATAATCCATACAATTTGCAGAAAAAGAGTAGCTATTGACCTACAAAATCCCTACTTTAGCTTTAAAATAGGGATTTTAGAGGAAATTTGTGTGGATTTCTGAGAAAGATGTATGGATAAAAAGGGAAAAATGGAATCTTTGGCACATAGGAAGCTGCAAAAGGCATAGTAAAAAGATTTGCGATTATCATGTGATAGCCCAAAACAGCAGTTGCTTTTCGGGCCATCACATGCCTTCCCTATGATAAAAACAGAGTCCAGAGACCATTGAGTAGCAGGCAGATAATAATTCCTGTTAAGGTAGGAAGAAGCACCGCAACCCCAACCCATTTCCAGCTGCCGGTTTCCTTCTTGATCGTAAGACAGGTGGTGCCGCAGGGAAAGTGAAACAAACATAGGAGCATGGTGGAAAGGGCTGTTTGCCACGTCCAGCCGTTGCTGACTAAAATCTCATGCAGCTGATCCAGACTGCTGTAATCAGTAAGAGAACCTTGAGCCATATAAGTCATGAGAATGATGGGAATAACGATTTCATTGGCGGGAAATCCCAGAATAAAGGCCATAACAATAACCCCGTCAATGCCAAGGAGTCTTCCAAAAGGATCGCAAAATTCTGTACAGTGATTCAAAATACTGATTCCATTGTAATCTACATTAGCCAGAACCCAGATTAAAAGCCCGGCAGGAGCAGCGACGACAACGGCACGCCCTAAAACGAAAATGGTCCGGTCTAAAATAGAACGTACAATAACACTTCCAATTTTGGGTCTGCGATAGGGCGGAAGCTCTAAAATAAAGGATGAAGGCATACCTTTTAAAATGGTTTTAGAAAGCAGTTTTGAAACCAGCAGCGTCATCAGGATCCCTAATACGATTACTAAGGTTAAAAGAAGGCAGGCGCTGACACCGCTTCCAAAGGAAAGGGAAACTGCGAAAAACATAGTGATAATGGCAATAAGGGTTGGAAATCTGCCGTTGCATGGTACAAAGTTATTGGTCAAAATCGCAATGAGCCGCTCCCGAGGGGATTCAATAATCCGGCAGCCGATAACGCCGCAGGCATTGCAGCCAAAGCCCATACACATGGTAAGTTAACTACTGTATACAATTTAAGCACTAGGAAAAAAGTAAAGGTGGACAACCCGTATATGCGTTATTAAATATTAACTTACAAGAAGAACGCTATCATAACTATCACAAGCTGAAATCAAGTGGCATCCTGCCTGGAGTTGTGATAAAATAAAGAAAAGGAGGGCGAAGGATGGAGATCGAAACGACCATTGCCAAACAACTTCGTATTGCAGAGGAAAAAGCAAATTATGATGCAGCCTGTAAACGGCTGCTTTCTGAAAAAAGGATTCTGGCATGGATCATGAAAAGCTGTCTGGACGAGTACCGGGACTGTGAGATTTCGGAAATCGCAGAACAATATATTCAGGATACCCCGCAGATTTCCCAAATCCCAGTCGCTCCGGACGAAAGCAACCGGCCAACCAGAGTGGATACGGTGGGAATAGAAGATGCTACCATGACAGAGGGAACGGTTACCTATGACATTCGTTTTAAGGCCCTGGCCCCTGTATCCGGCGACTTGATTCGCCTGATTATCAATGTGGAAGCGCAAAACGACTTTTATCCCGGTTATCCCCTGGTAAAACGGGGTATTTACTATTGCAGCCGGATGGTTTCCGCCCAGTATGGGACAGAGTTTACAGAATCCCATTACGAGGACATCAAAAAAGTATATTCTTTGTGGGTTTGTATGAACCCGCCGAAAGGAAGAGCCGGAAGCATCACCCGGTATTC
>CAUEYG010000379.1 GCA_959021945.1 uncultured Eubacteriales bacterium
GCGTATTTTTTTCTGTTTCATCAGGGGCCAGCAGCACTCGCATCCATCTATATTGGCCCTCTGGAGTCAGTCCCCGAAATTCAGCACTGCCTTGTTTTTGCGCTTTTATAACATCGGAAAGGTTCTTTCTGCGAAAAATTGCCAAAAACCTGTTGATATCCTCTGTATGAACATATTTTTTGGCTGCTTTGATAAACTCTTTTCCAGTCCCTGCTTCAATCTGAGGAAACCGCTCTCCTGTACTGAACATTCTCTGATATGCATCTAAGCCTGTATTGATTTCAAAAATTGCAACATAGGCAGAGTCCAGCATCTCAGAGTATTTTTTAATGTATTCTTTGTTAAGGACAATATGACTTCTTGTATTAATAATTGCCATTCCTTCTTTCCCCATGTTCCTTTCCCATTTATTAATAATTCCAGAAGTCATTATAGCGCTTTCCGTGCTGCCTTGCAATAGCATTGCCCATTTCGACAAAAAATTACTCAATGATACAAGGATACATGAGCTCGCTTTTTTCTATTCCATGCAAAGGCGAACCAAAGTTTCGATTCCAACCGCAATACATTCTTCATTAAGATGAAAAGTATTCGTATGAAGACCGCTGTTTTGCTTTCCTTCAAATCCGCTTCCCAAAAAGAAATAAGCCCCTGGCACATGTTGTAAATAGAAAGAAAAATCATCAACTGTCATTGAGCTTTGTTTTATTTCGATCAGTTCTCCTGCCGCAGCCCGGCGTACCTGATTTACCGATTGTTCATCATTTATTAAGGCTTTATATCCAGGCTGAAAATCCAGTTCTATATGAATCCCCAAAGCTTGAGATAAGCCGGCAGCAATAGATTGCATCCTGCTGCAAAGGAACTGGCAGGCCGATGGATCTTCGCCCCGGAGGATTCCTTCAAATTCCGTTTTGTCAGCAAGGATATTTTGCCCTTCTCCGCCTTTTATCTTTCCAAAGGTAAGAACCCCTGCTTTTCCGGGTTCTAAATCTCTGGAAAGGATACTTTGGCACATGGATATAAATTCCGATGCTCCATATATGGCATCTCGTCCTAAATTAGGCCTTGCTCCATGTGCAGATGCTCCTTTTACGGTCCCTTGAAACATAATAGATTCTCCATGTACAGTGCCATACTGAAATCCCACGCTTCCTGCTGTCAGTTCCGGCTTTACATGAAAACCAAATATTTGGTCAATACCTTTTAACACCCCTGTTTTAATCAGACGCTCTGCGCCTCCTTGTCCCTCTTCATCCGGCTGAAAAATCAGGCGTACGTTACATGGCAATAGGTGCTGCATTCTACAAAGCACTTGCGCAGCACCTATTAGGATTCCAGTATGAGCATCGTGGCCGCAGGCATGCATCAGCCCAGCCCGCCGTGAGCGATAGCGAACCATGGCTTCCTCTGCCATAGGCAGAGCATCAATATCTGCGCGAAAAGCCACTGTCTTGTTTGTATGATCATGACCCTCTCCTTTTATATTGACGACTACAGCAGTGGGCAGAGGGCGTTCTATGCCTAATCCCATGGCCTTTAATTTTTTTCCAATCAAAGTAGCGGTTTTAAATTCTTCATTTCCCAGCTCAGGCCAACTATGTATTTCCTCGAATACTTCTTTGCCAATCTGAGCTGCCTCCCGAATATGGTCTTCTAAATTTTGTATCATCATCATTCGGACACTCCTCCTCTGAAAATGTTCTTTTTCATCTTATGATTGAATGTCCAACATTATGATGTATGTTTTATGCAATAAATTCTACCATTTCATTTAATGTGAGAAACACGTTATCGGCTCCCGCCTTTAAAAAGCTTTCTTTCACTGCCTGACAGCGCACTCTTTTTTCCTCTTCTGTCAATGCTTCAAATTCTTCTTTTGACAGGCCCATCTGGGAACTTCCGATTATAACTCCGGCGGTGAACACTCCGGCGCTCTTTCCTTCTTTAATATCAGCAGTTGTATCTCCTATTTTCAGGACTCTGTGCACATCGGATACATCCAAAGCCTCCATATTTCTAAAGATCATGTAAGGATATGGCCTGCCTTTCTGATTGGTAGAGTCAGGACTGAACCATGTATCCGGTTCATAGCCCTTTTCCCTTGCCCCCGTTACAACAACCTCCATCATTTTATCTGTATATCCTGTAGTGGACCCAATGGCAATTCCCATTTTTCTTAAGTTTTCACAGCACTTAAAGTATCCGGTTTTGGATCAGTAAAGTTTTTCAAAATCTTCATCAGCTTTTCTTCAAACATATCATACATAGCATGAGCATCAGAATCAGAGGGTTCCATGCCATGAATCTGTTTCCAGCACTGTCTAATCCTTGGCATTTTCAGCATGGTACGAATATGATCTATTTTCAACATACCCATAGGCTCTCTTACTTCGTCAAGAGTCGGCTCAATGCCGTATTCTTTGAATACCTCTACAAAAGCCTGTACCGGAGCAAAACTGCCGTAATCCACCGTTGTACCAGCCCAATCAAAAATCACTGCGTCTATCTTATGCATATCTTGTCTCCTTTAGAAAATTTTTTATAATAGCGCATAGCTGCTCTATATCCTCCTGATAAATTTCTCCGATATTGCCAATGCGAAAAGTATCGGCTTCTGTTACTTTTCCCGGATAAATAGCATAGCCTCTCTCTTTAATATAAGTATACATATCAGAAAAAGAAAAGTTGTAATCCTGAGGGTAGTAAAAGGCTGTAATAATAGGGCCCTGGTGCTTCGCATCAATATAAGGCATCATTCCCATAGCGCTCATCTTTTCAATGAGAAGTTTGTTGTTATCCTGGTAGCGCTGATGCCTTGCAGGAATCCCGCCTTCCTGTTCTAGTTCATCCAGAGCCTGAGAAAAAGCAAGCACTACATGGGTCG
>CAUEYG010000380.1 GCA_959021945.1 uncultured Eubacteriales bacterium
AAACGGAATACTCAGATGATGTGATTCACACCATTGAAAAAGCCAATACGCCGGAGAGCCCAGATGATGCGGATGAACTGCTGCCGGATGCTATTGAGACTGTTGTTTCCGCCGGTCAGGCCTCTGTTTCCATGCTGCAGAGGCGTTTTCGCATTGGATACAACAGAGCTGCAAGAATTGTGGATATGATGGAAGCCAGAGGAATTATCGGCCCTCCTGAAGGAAGCAAACCAAGGCAGGTTTTGATGACAGAGGCGGAGCTTCATGCCCTTCAGGAAGACACAGAAGATTTACAGGGAGAATAAATGAAAATATATATTGAAACATTGGGATGCCCCAAGAATGTCAATGACTCAGAAATGGCGGCAGGGCTGCTGGAACATGCAGGACACTTTCTGGTGGAGTCACCGAAAGGGGCTGATGTAATTATGGTCAATACCTGCGGGTTTATTAATGATGCTAAGACAGAATCCATTGAGCGGATTTTTCAGATGGCCCAGTGCAAAGAAGAACATACCATATTGGCCGTTTCCGGATGTCTTTCCCAGCGGTATGAAGATGAGCTGTATGAAGAAATGCCGGAAGTAGATTTATTTTTGGGTGTAAACGATTATGAAAAGCTGCCTGCTATTTTGGAACATTTTCAGAAAGGAAAGCGAGAAAAGTATCTCAGCGATTACAGCAGAGAATTTTTGGAAACGCCTTTTCGCAAAATCAGCGATCAGCCTTTTTCTGCTACTATTAAAATTTCCGAAGGATGTAACAATGTATGCGCCTACTGCGTGATTCCTCAGATTAGAGGAAAATTTCGGAGCCGAAAGCAGGAAGATATTATTAAAGAAGCAGAACAGCTGGCGCAAAGAGGGTGCAGAGAGCTGATTCTGATTGCGCAGGATGTGACGGCATATGGGATGGATCTTTACGGCGGACTGGTGCTCCCTCAGCTGTTAAAAAAACTATGTGCAGTCCAGGGACTTCATTGGATTCGGCTGATGTATTGCTATGAAGACAGGATTACAGAGGAACTGATTCAAGTTATGGCTGAGGAAGAAAAAATTTGCAAATACCTTGATATTCCTCTCCAGCACTGCAGCGATAGGGTGCTAAAAGCAATGAACCGAAGATCAACGGCATCAGGAATCAGAAAGACCATGAGCAGACTGAAAAAAGCCATGCCGGATCTTCATATCAGGACTACCTTTATTACTGGTTTTCCGGGAGAAACAGAGGAAGATTTTGAAGAGCTGCTGGATTTTGTTGAGGAAGTTCGCTTTCAGCGGCTGGGCGTCTTTGCTTATTCACAGGAAGAAGGAACGCCGGCAGCTGATATGGACCATCAGATTGATGAAGATACGAAAGAACTGAGAAAAGATGCCATTATGAGGCGGCAACTGGATATTTCCCTGGAAAACAACCAGGAGAAAATCGGCAAACAGATGGAAGTTTTGGTAGAAGAGATGGACCAGGATGGAAGCTATATTGGAAGGACTGTCTATGATGCTCCTGAAATCGACAACTCGGTAGTCTTTACTTCTGAAAGAAAGCTGTCTTTGGGAGAATTTGTTATGGTTGAGATAACCGATGCTTTTGATTATGATTTGGCAGGTAAGGAGGTTTAAACATGAATTTACCTAATCAACTAACGCTTCTTAGGATTATTGCGATCCCCGTGTTTATTGTTGTTCTGATGATGGGGCACGGCTATATTGCAACCATTATTTTTATTGCTGCAGCCATAACCGATATGCTGGATGGGCATATTGCCAGAAAATATAATCTGGTAACGAATTTCGGAAAACTGATGGACCCTTTGGCAGACAAGCTGCTGGTTATGTCTGCACTTGTTTGTCTCGTTCAGCTGGGTCATGTACCGGGATGGATGGCCATTGTCATTTTAGCAAGAGAGTTTGCAGTAACAGGGCTCAGACAGGTGGCTGCCTCGGAGGGCATTGTCATTGCAGCAGGAACCACTGGTAAGATCAAAACCATCACCCAGATGATTGCCATTCCGCTGCTGCTTTTGGATAACTGGCCCTGCCGCTATATTGGGGTGCCTCTGGATCAGATTTTCCTATGGATCTCAGTTGTAATGACCATTGTTTCCGGCGTAGAATATATTGTGAAGAACAGACAGCTGTTATCCATGTAGAAAAGAGGGAAAAGGATGAAAGCAACGATTTTAAGTGTAGGAACAGAGCTGCTCTTTGGGCAGATTACCAATACAAATACTGTATTCTTGTCTCAGCAGCTAAATTTGCTTGGCTTTGATGTGATGTATCACTATACGGTAGGAGACAATCCTCAGCGTTTGGAGGAAATGATACACATGGCGTTCAAGGATTGTGATTTGATCCTTACAACAGGAGGGCTGGGGCCGACTCAAGATGATTTGACAAAGGAAATTGCCTGCAGAGCCATGGGAGATGAACTGGTGGTTCATCAACCTGCCATGGACAAATTGGAAGACTATTTCCAAAAACAAAACCGTGTGATGACAGAAAATAACCGCAAGCAGGCATATATGCCGTCACGGGCAGTTGTGTTTGATAATGACGCAGGGACTGCTCCCGGCTTTTCTCTGGAAAAAGACGGAAAATATATCATCTGCATGCCCGGACCACCAAGGGAAATGACCCGTATGTTTCAAAAATCCGTCCTTCCTTATCTGGAAGAAAAATCGGAGGCTGCCATTTATTATCGTATGATCCGTACCTTTGGCATTGGGGAATCTATGCTGGAAACAAAGCTGCTGCCTCTGATTGATGGACAGACTGACCCAACTCTGGCTACCTATGCAAAGGAAGGGGAATGCTGTCTTCGAATTGCGTCAAAACGCACGGATAAAGAAGAAGTGAAACAGGCCGTAGATG
>CAUEYG010000381.1 GCA_959021945.1 uncultured Eubacteriales bacterium
AAGTACCATTGGGACAGCTCTTTCTTTCCCACTTCTGCTCCGCAGCGTTCACATTTTCCCTCTACTACCTGCTCATTGGCAAGAACCGTCTGACAGCTAGGACACCAGTTTACAGGATTTTCCTTTTTATAGGCCAGCCCTTTTTTGTAAAACTGAATAAAGATCCACTGCATCCACTTGTAGTAATCCGGGTGGCAAGTGGCGACTTCCCGATCCCAGTCATAGGAAAGTCCTAATTCTCCCAGCTGCTCCTGCATCTCGTGAATATTATTCCACGTCCACTGGCTTGGAGCAGCGCCGTGTTTAATGGCAGCGTTTTCAGCAGGAAGGCCAAAGGAATCCCACCCCATAGGATGGAGTACATTGTAGCCTTTCATTGTCTTGAATCTGGCAATCACATCGCCGATGGAGTAGTTTCTCACATGCCCCATATGTAATTTCCCCGATGGGTATGGAAACATTTCCAGTACATAATATTTTTCTTTTGACGTATCTTCTGTTGTTTTGAACACATCAGCGGATTTCCATTTGTCCTGCCATTTTTTTTCAATTTCCGTAAAATTGTACTTATCTATCATTTTAATCCTCCAGATCTAAAAATTCGCAGTCTGCCCAGACCTTTTCAATGTTATATTTTTCCCGCATATCAACGGTGAGCAGGTTTACGATAATATCGCCGTAGTCCATCAACACCCATCCGGAGTTTTTCTTGCCTTCAATGTTCTTAACGAAAACTCCCTCTTTTTCAAACCGTTCCTCCAGTTCATCGCAAAGTGTGCCGATCTGACGTTCGCTTCCTCCCGAAGCCAGCACCATATAATCGGCAAAGGCCGCTTTGCTTCCAATATTAATAATTGCAATGTCTCTGGCTTTTTTTTCATCCAAAGCTTTTGCTGAAAACATTGCCATATCCCGACTTTCCATTTATAGCTCCCTTCTTTTTAAATCATCCCGCGCCTTAACCGTATCCTGATGAAGATACAAACCTCGTTCTTTAATATAGGCAATGGACCGTTCCATGGAAAAAAGGCATGCCTGATCTAAGGATTGCTCCGCCAATTTCCTGGCCTTATCTGCCCCAGGGTAAGCCCTTCCCGGCTCGATAGCATCGGCCAGGTATACAATTTTCTCCAGCAGAGACATACCTGCTCTGCCAGTAGTATGGTATTTTACTGCATTGATAACATCCGGATCTGTAATTCCGTAATCCCGTTTCATAATGACGGCTGCAATGGGGCCGTGGGACAGATTGGCATTATCCAGATAAAGAGGGTCCAAATGCAGCTGCCGTACATAAATATTCAGCACTTCTACCGGGGTGCTCCGAAACATATCGTGAAAGAAAGCAGCTGTTTCTGCCTTTTTTTCATCTCCTCCATACATTCTCGCTAGTTTTTGGGCGGTTTTTACAACTCCAAGCGTGTGTTTTTTTCGCTTTTCTGATAAATTTTTCTCTATATACTGCTCAATAGAGTCCATGTTCTTTCATGTACCTTTCTACAGCTTTGGGGACGAGTCCTTCCAGCGGTTCTCCATTCTCCAATTTCTGGCGTATTTCCGTAGCGGAAATATCTCTCTTTCGATTTTCTATTTTTACAATATCTGTATTATAGACTTTTTTTAAATGGTCTATACACTGATTCAGCTCTGTATCTTTATATCCAGGCCGAGAGCCCACAGCAAAAGAATAGTTTGTCAACATTTCTTCTCCATGCCGCCAGGTATCGATTTTCAAAAAGGCGTCTGTTCCTGTAATAAAGCAGAGCCTTGTTTGGACGCCTTCCTGTTTTTGAAATGCCCGCAGGGTTTTATAAGTATAGGAGATTTCTTCCTGGCGCAATTCATAGTCTGATACTTGTAATCCTGAAAAGGGCGCTATAGCTAAGCGGAGCATTTCCAAGCGATGATACCCGTCTGTAACCTGTTTGTCCAATTTGAAGGGCTGCAGTCTGGCCGGAACCAAAATCACTTGGTCCAGTTTGGCCTGTTCTTTGGCATCCTCAGCTAGTCCAATATGTCCATTGTGCACAGGGTCAAAAGTTCCTCCTAAAATCCCAATCCGCTTCATGAGTCCTGTTTTTCAGTAACCTGGATTCCCAGTTCGGCAAGCTGTTCCTGACTTACGGATGATGGAGCTTCACTTACCATGCACTGGGCTGCCTGGTTCTTTGGAAAGGCAATGACCTCCCGAATACTGCTCTGATGTGTTAACAGCATTACAAGACGATCAAGACCGTAAGCCAGCCCGCCGTGAGGAGGTGCTCCGTATTTAAAGGCCTCCACAAGGAAACCAAATTTTTCTTCAATTTCATCCTGCGTAAGTCCTAAAACGCCAAACATTCTTTCCTGCAGCTTTCGGTCATGGATTCTGATGCTGCCGCCTCCCAGCTCTACGCCATTTAATACAATATCATAGGCCTGGGCTTTTACGCTCCCGGGATCTGTTTCCAGCTTGTCCAGATCTTCTGGATTTGGCGATGTGAAAGGATGGTGTTTTGCGTGGAATTCGCCTGTTTCCTCATCCTGTTCATAGAGTGGAAAATCTACAACCCATAAAAGGTTGTACTGATGGTCATCCAGCAGTCCCAGCTCTCCGGCTATATGGCGCCTCAGAAATCCCAGACTGTCAAATACAACCTGTTTTTTGTCAGAAATAATGAAAATTAAATCCCCTGCTTTTGCCTGAAAAACATCTGCCATTTGTCTCAGGGCCTCTGGCGAAAAGAATTTGTTCACTGAAGATGAGATCTTATCCTCTTCTACTTTCATCCAAACCATGCCTTTGGCGCCGTAGCTTTTCACAGCTTCTGTCAGTTTGTCAATCTTTTTCCTTGTATAAGATGCTGCTCCGCCGTCAATACAGATGCCT
>CAUEYG010000382.1 GCA_959021945.1 uncultured Eubacteriales bacterium
CTGATGAAGGTGCAGAATTATTTTATCGCGCCTGCAAAGGCGGCGTGGATGTCATCAAAGATGATGAGTTGATGCTGGCCGACGGCCCATTCTGCCCTCTGGAAGAACGCGTATCCAAATTCATGGCCATGGAAAAGAAGGTCTATGAAGAAACCGGCGAACACAGCTTGTACGCAGTAAACATTTCTGACAACACGGATAAGGTAAAAGACAATGCTTACCGGGTTTTGGAAGCCGGCGGAAACTGCCTGATGGTCAATGTATATACCACCGGTCACGACACGTTGAAAATGCTTGCGGATGACCCGAACATCAATGTTCCTATCTTAGCCCATGTAAACTATGCAGGAACCATGGCCTCCTCTACTTATACAGGCGTTGCTGCTCCTTTGCTGGTAGGAAAAATTACACGTCTGGCAGGAGGGGATTTCCAGATCAACGGCCACCCGTTCGGCAAGTTCCCAGTATCTCATAAAGTATTTTATCGCTGCTTTAAATTCTTTACCCAGCCATGGTGGAATATCAAGCCTATGATGTATGCATGCTCCGGCGGTACAACCCAGATGGCAGTGGAAAAAATCATCAAGGAAATAGGTACTGATATTATGCTTGCAGCAGGCGGCGGCGTACACGGGCATCCAAACGGCAGCGAAGAAGGCGCAAAATCCATGCGTCAAGCCATTGATGCCGCTATGCAGGGTATTCCTGTTACAGAATATGCAAAAGATCATGGCGAACTGGCCAGAATGCTGGCATTCCTCAACCCTGATCTGAAAAAGAATTTTGACTTAATGCTGTAATCTATGACATTTTTTAGAAAAGGACCTCCGAAGCTATCGGGGGTCCTTGTTGAAAGTGAGGTAAAACCTTGTATCAAACGATTATTTTTGTAGATTTTGACGGAACCATTACTACGGAGGATACTCTAGCAAGAGCCATCAAGCTGTTTGCTGACCCTGATGAATTTCGGGAGTACAACGAAAAGCTGGAAAAAGGGCAAATGACTTTGAGCCAGGTAGTTCGATATGCCTTTGACGGCGCTCCCGCTGACCAACTGGCCAAAATGCTGGAATATGTAGATTCTGTATCCATACGCCCTGGCTTTGAAGAATTTCTGGATAAAATGAATGCTCTTAACATTCCTGTTGTGGTGATTTCAGGAGGCGTCCGTCAATTCTCCGAACGAAAGCTGGCCCCTTATCGGGACAAACTGACAGACCTTCATGCTGTGGATTTGTCCATAGAAGATGAGAAAATGAAACTGATCTCTTCCTATGATGACGGAAATGAACTATTGAAAAAAACAGATGTAATGGCCCTGTATCAATATGAACATGCCATTGGAATCGGCGACAGCTTTACAGATATGAATATGTCTCAGGCAGTGGACACGATCTTTGCTCGAGATTTGCTGGCCAAATACCTGGAAAAGATGGGAAAACCTTATCTGCCTTATGAGGATTTCTTTGATATTATACAAGGGATCGAGGAAATGGAGGTTGAATAACCTATGAAAGATCAAAATTATCAAGTTTACGGATACCGTTGGGTGGTGCTTGCCATTTACGGATTGTGTACAGGCGTAATCCAGCTCATGTGGACTACTTTTTTCTCTATTACAACAGATTCATGGAAATATTACGGATTTACTGACGCTACAGAAGGAGAAAGCGCCATCAGTCTTTTGTCCATCATTTTTATGGCCGGTATGATCATCGTCTCCATTCCGTCTCTGGCTGCCTTTGAAAGGTTTGGTTTTAAAAAGGCAGTTGGGTTCGGCGTTGTCCTGACTGCCATATGCGCTGTGCTCCGCGGTTTTTTTGGTGACAGCTATACACCGGTTCTTGTAATCACCATTGGTTTTGCAATAGCACAGCCATTTTTGTTAAACTCACCGGGCCTGGTGGCAGGTAAGTGGTTCCCGGAAAGAGAGCGTGCTACAGCCAACAGCGTAGGCCTTCTTTGCAGCTATTTGGGAATGTGCGTAGGATTATTGCTTACACCGGTGCTCCTGGAAGCAGGAATGACCATCAAGGAAATGCTGTTAACCTACGGCGCTGTGGGCGCTGTTTCAGCTGTCTTATTCCTGATTTTTGTAAAAGAAGCGCCGCCAACGCCTCCTTGTCCTGAAGATCAGGCCCAGCGTTCGGATTTTAAAGAAGGAATCAAATCTGCATTAAAAAAGAAAAACTTCATCCTGGCCTTATTTATCTTTTTCTGTTTGTTCGGTATTTTTAACACCTTCTTTACCATGATCGAACCAATTCTGCGGACGCTGACAAGCGAAGGCGTGGATGCAACACAAGTGGGTATTATCGGTGTTATTATTCTGGGGGATCGGCATTATCGGAAGCCTGATTCTGTCTCTGATTTCCGATAAAGATAAACAGCATAGACGGCGGCCGTATATGATCGTTGTTAACATACTGGGCTGCGTAGGACTGGTGCTTTTCTTAGTTTTAAACGGCTTCAGCGGCATGGCAATCGCTGCAGCGTTTTACGGTTTCTTTATTGTAGGAGGCGCGCCGCTGACCCTGACCTTTGCTGCCGAATCCTGCTACCCTACTTCTGAAGGCACCTCAGAAGGGCTCCTCATGTTTGCAGGCAATGTAGCCGGAGTCATCTTCCTTGGGGCTGCGTCCCTTTTCGGCACTAATCACCGGCTCCTCATGGTAGCATTAATCGCAGTTACCATCTTCTATATTATCTTGATGTTCTTTGCCAAAGAGGTCAAGCTGCAAAAAACCAAATAACAGGAAATTATCACCTACATAGGAAGAGCATAGGGAGATGACACTTTATAACAGCGCCATCTCCCCTATTTTTTCATGCTTTTGGCAGATTTTATTTGCTAGAAAAGACCAAA
>CAUEYG010000383.1 GCA_959021945.1 uncultured Eubacteriales bacterium
TGAATATCCGCCACTAGGGGCAAGGTTGTCTTTGTTTTCAAAATCTTGAAAGCTTCTGCAGCCTGCAGATCAGGAACAGCCAGGCGCACAATCTGACAGCCGGCGGCTTTTAGCCTATCAATTTGTTCTTGGACCGCTGTAAGATCAGCCGTATTAACGTTAGTCATGGATTGAATGGAAACAGGCGCTCCGCCGCCTATTTTTACAGCTCCGCAGTTTACTTGTTTTGTCATGGCGCCACCTAATTAAAAATCGGTACAATAAACCGTACAATATCATTCCAAGTTACATAAATCATCAGCGCAAAGAGAAGCATAATGCCAACAAAATGGATCTTGCCTTCCATGTCATCGGTTATGGCTCTCCCTGTTATCTTACGCACAATAATAAACAGCAGCCTTCCTCCATCCAGCGCAGGAAGGGGCAGCATATTGACAATTGCTAAGTTGAGACTGATCAAAGCGGTCAGATACAAGAGATATACAAATCCATACTGGGCTGTATCATTGACCGCATAAACGATTCCCACCGGTCCGGTCAGCTCCTTGGCGGAAACTTCTCCAGTAACCAGCTGTTTTAAAGTACTGCCCATCATCTTTGTCATGTCCCAGGTATTGACGGTTCCCGCCTTTATTGCTGTCAACACATTGTGCTTTCTGTCCGGAACAATTCCGATCACTTGTCTTCCGTCTTCGGCCTTTGTTAAGTCTGATACCAGATTTACGGTCTGCCCCTGTCTGTTAACGCCAATAGACACCTGGCCCTTTGCTGCGCCAATCCCCTGGACAATATCATTCCAGTCTGTTACCGCTTTATTATCAATGGATACGATTTCGTCACCGGATTGAATCCCGGCTTTGGCCGCAGGCCCGCCTTCTGTTACCTGATCAATGGTCGTCGTTACCGTCCCTGTATACAGCGCGATAATAATCAGAAAAAGGATGCACAGCAGCAGATTCATGGCTGCCCCTGCAACTACAATAATGGCCTTTTTATAAGCAGGTTTGTTATTAAAAGCCCTTTCATCCTCTGATTCTTCATCTTCACCCTCCATGGCGCAATATCCTCCAATGGGAATTGCTCTCAGGGCGTAAAGAGTTTCTCCCCTCTGCTTTTTAAAAAGAGCAGGCCCCATGCCCAGGGCAAATTCGTTAACCTTCACGCCGCAGGCTTTGGCCGCCGCAAAATGTCCCAGCTCATGGATAAAGATGAGCAGGCAGAACATAATAATCGCGTATATAATCGTCATTTTTTCTCTCCTCCCTTAAAGCAGGCTTAAGGCTGTATCCCTGGCCTGTCTGTCCGCTTCTAATATTCCCTCTAAGTCCAAATGATACTCGGGCTTGTGTAGATTTAATACCCGCTCCAAAGTATCCTGAATCTCAATAAATTTGATTTTCCCCTCTAAAAACAACTGTACGAGCACTTCGTTAGCACCGTTGAGGGCGGCCGGATAGCTGCCCCCCATGGAACATGCCTCATAAGCTAATTTGATTGTAGTAAATACCTCTTGATCCGGTTTTTCAAAGGTCAGAGATGCGCCTTCTCCAAAGAGGTCTAATGGCTCAAATTGGTTTTCCAGTCTGTCCGGATAGCAGAAGGCATAGCTGATCGGAACCCGCATATCCGGCTTTCCCATCTGTGCAATGACAGAACCATCTTGATATTCCACTGCAGAATGAAGGATACTCTGAGGGTGAATCACAATTTGAATCTGATCCAAATCCACATCAAAGAGCCATTTCGCCTCAATGACTTCCAGTCCTTTGTTCATCATGCTGGCCGAATCAATGGTGATCTTGCTTCCCATGGTCCACCTAGGATGGTTTAACGCCTGTTCAAGTGTAACTTGCTCCAGCTGTTTTCTGCTGTAGCCTCGGAAAGGTCCTCCTGACGCAGTAAGAAGAATCCGCCTGAGTGACTCCTTTTTGCTGCCCTGCAAACACTGGAAAATGGCACTGTGTTCGCTGTCTACCGGCAGCAGCTTTGCCCCTGACGAATGGACTGTCTTCATAATCAGCTCCCCCCCTGCCACTAAGGTCTCTTTATTGGCAAAGGCAATATCATTTCCTGCCTTTAAGGCATAATATGTAGGAGTCATCCCTCTGATTCCCATGAGGGAATTTAAAACAAGATCACAATCGCAAGATGCAGCGCAGATTAAACCGGCTTCCCCCAATTCCACTTGCAAATTTGGGTATTTGCGCTTTACTTCAAGTGCGTCTTTTTCCTGTTCCACCACAACCATTTCCGGCTGAAACAGCTCTACCTGCCGGCAGAGGCTGTCAATTCTCCTGCTGCAGGAAAGGACAGAAACAGAAAACTTATCCGGGTTTGCGGAAATAAGATCTAAAGCCTGTGTTCCAATTGACCCGGTACTTCCTAATATGGCAATCCTTTTCATATTAACCTAAGCCCCACATTACAATTTTCCAGCCTGCATCTTCACTCTCTTTTACCAAATAAAAGCGCGTCTGATAGTTGCCGTCTATATAGCCAGCTCCTTCTCCGCCTTCAAAGGCAATGTCAAAGTCCACATCCACATAAGCAAAATCATAGGGATCAGGATACAGCTCTGCATCCCATTCATCTTTTAATTCATCAGCTACCTGCATGCAGCTGTTCAAGGTCAGAGAAGTGACCAGGCTTACATCCGGGTCATCCTCTTCAAGCTGCTGGTCCTCAATTACCAGGCGGTCCATAGAGTCCTGATCCCGGTTTTGCCAATAGGCGAAATATTGCCGCACCACTTCTTCCGCAGTCATCTGTGTCTCTTCTGAAGCAGCGCTGTCGCTGCCGCTGCTTTTCTTGTCCCCGCATCCTGCTAAAATAGATGTTGCGCATAGTAGGATTGTGATTAGTAAT
>CAUEYG010000384.1 GCA_959021945.1 uncultured Eubacteriales bacterium
CTTGTGGGTCCTGATCAATGAAAATCACATCGATTACTGCTTCTTTTCCCAGATAAGCTGCTTCACTTCCTTGTAGCGTTCCTCCCACGATTACAAATTTCGGCATTTTAATTCTCCTATGTATTTCTCATATTCAGCAGCTGAAGCAGCTTCCAGGCCTAAAGTTTCCAAAATCTTTTCCACCTCTTCTACTGTTCTGCCTCCATCGTCTACATCCATACTGTTTTGGGCTACACCTGCAAGACCGGTCTTAGGGGGAATGATGGAAGTAACCACATTTCCTCCTGCATTGACTCTGGCTTTTAGCCCTGCAATGCCATCTACATCCAGGGAGGTCGGGATTAGGGCCCAAGGATACAACAGACGCATGATAGCAATGATTTTCATCTCCATCATCCGATCCGGCGTTTTCACATGCTCCATAGGACTTCCAGCCTGAGGAACAAAGCTCATTACGCGTACCTGATCAGCCCCAATCCGTCCCATTTCTAAAATAGAATGGGCAATGTCTTCTGAAGACTCTCCAACACCTGACAGCAAGCCTTCTTCAATGAGCATCCCTTGTTTTTTTGCATATAACTTAGCATGCATACGCTCATCGTAATCCTGGTCAAGCCTTAAAGTCTGAAACAGCTTTCGATTGTGAGTTTCCTGATACAATGCATACCAGTCTGTCTCCGCTGCGGCGAATTTATCAATCTGTTCATCACCAATTACTCCCGGAGAGATCATAACAGGCAGATTGGTGTCTTCTTTAATCTGCCGCACAATGGATAAGACAGTTTCAAAATCTTCCTTATGGTATGCGAGATCTTCCCCCATGGTCAGGTCAATCAAATGTACACCTGAATCAGCCAGTTCTTTCGATAGCCGGAGCACCTCCTCAGCGCTCTTTCGGTACCTGGGGATATGGTTGGATTTTCTGTAATAACAAAAGGCGCAGTCGTTTCTGCACCATGTGGTAAAATACACAAATCCGTACAGAAACATTTTTTTACCAAACTGTCTTTCCCTAACGCTTCTTGCCTCGGCGAAAAGGTTTTGAATCTTCTCCTCATCCTTGGTTTCAAGCAGCTCTATGATTGCTTCCTTTGTCAGCTTCATTTTTTGCACCCTCTCTTTGTTTTTTGGCGAGGAACCCGGGAGTTTCACCCGGCTGCATAGATTTAGAGTCTATGTGATCAATCCGATCCGTTCCCCATGATTTATCATCAAAACGCCATTGTGGCCAGATACGTATCGTGAAAATTCTCTCTAGCTGCCAAATCCACATGCTGAATCCGTGACGGCAGATTTTCCGCCAACCTGCGTTCCTCATCGCTTGTCAGCACCATAGATACGCCTGCTCCTGCTGTATTCCCCGCAGATAAAATCTTTTCAAGATTTATCTTAGGCAGCACCCCAATAGTCACTGCACTCTCCTTATCGATATAGTTGCCAAAAGCACCGGCCACAATAACCTGATCAATATCATCAGTCGTTTTTTTCATTTCTTCCAGCATCAGGGCAATTCCTGCTGCTATGGCTCCTTTTGCCAGCTGTACTTCTCTTATATCATTTTGTGTAATAACAATGTCTTCTCCATTTTCTTTAAATACCAGAACAAAACGGCGTTCTCCATCTACTTCAATCAGCCGCTCTTTCAAGTTCTGATTCAGATGTTTTTTATCTACATCATCGGCGCTGATCAGCCGGCCTGTTTTATGGATCAATTTTTGGTCAATCATTTGAGCGATAGCATCGATCAGTCCAGATCCACAAATTCCCTGCGGCTCGCACTCACCAATGGTTTTAAAAAGTACCTCCCCATCTTCAATCTTTATTTTTTCAATAGCACCTGTGGCAGCACGCATGCCATGTAAAATAGCAGAGCCTTCAAAGGCCGGACCAGCAGCTGTTGAGCAGGCCAGAGACGAAATTCCATCAGTCAGGACAATCTCTCCATTCGTGCCAATATCAAGGAAGACGGTCAGCCCTTTTTGCTCCAAAAGCCTGGATGCCACGATTCCCGCTGTAATATCTCCGCCCACGTGACCTGCAATATTAGGGAGCACCAGTACATCCGCAGTTTCCGGTAAATCCAGCCAAGCCTCTTTTGCGGTCATTTGTAGCGTACCGGTATAGGCCGGTGTAAAAGGTGCCAGAGCCAAAGACATAGGCGAATATCCGGCAAAGAGATGTGACATTGTTGTATTCCCCCCTACCGTTGCTCTGACAATATTCTTTTCGTCACAGCCTGCTTTTTCGCACAGTTCTTCGATGATCTGGTTGAGACACTTGGTAATTTTTCCTCTTAAAAGATCCAGATTCTCACCTTCTCTGCCGCAAAAGGTAATACGAGAGATAACATCCATGCCAAACTGATTCTGAGGATTCGTTTTGGCGCAGGTGGCGATCTGCTCTCCTTTGCTGAGATCCCACAGCATCCCTACTACAGTTGTGGTGCCAATGTCAAAGGCGGCTCCCAAGCCTTCCAGATTGCTGTCAGCCTTAAAATCCTCTGGATAGGCCAGCATTTTTGTTTTCCGGTCATTGGCTCCGCTCATCATAGCAGCGCCCTTACATCTCCCGCAGGTGCTGCAGATACCTGTACATTTAAACATTTTCTTTTCCTCCGTGAATTTGGCAAAATTGACAGCTGCTGTGGGTTCCCATGCAGTTTTCACATTCCTTGTTTAGGGCCTGATATTCTTTGGTAGCTTGAAAATAGAGTCCGGCACAAGACTTCAAAGGTATGATAATCCTACTGCTGCGCAATTGAATTTCAAGGTCTTTAAAATTGAGCAGGGATGCCAGCTGCTGGATCGGGCTCACATCCATCCCATATAATCCAGGGCCAAAGCTGTCGCACAGCTTCGATTCC
>CAUEYG010000385.1 GCA_959021945.1 uncultured Eubacteriales bacterium
CAAAAAGGTACTGCTGCAAAGCAGAACGGATGAAAATGGTAAGGCTCTTTTTCAGGACCTGCCTGTGGGCAAGTATTTCTTTAGAGAGTTTGACGCACCTGAAGGTTATTTAATTGATGAGACACCCTTTCCTTTTGAAATCAAGGAAGATGGACAGATCGTAAAATGTGAAATGAGCAATGAGCGGGTACCGGAAAAAGAAACTGCGGCAAAAGAGACAGAACAAACGACTGTACCAACGACTGCACCTGATATACAACAATCCACGGAAACGATCCCGACAACCCAGCTGGAAACGAGGGTACTTTTGGACTCATCACCCCAGACTGGTGATCAGTCTCATCTTTTATGGATTTGCGGCATCTTGCTCTGCGCATCTGCTGGCATAATTTTTCTTCTTATTCGTATACATAAGAGGTATTAAATTCAAATTATTAGATAATACTACCATTTAAGAGGTGGTGTTATGTTTAGTAATCAAAAAAAGAATTTTTTCAAAAGCAAGTGGTTTTATGGTATAATTGTATTATCTTTGCTTGTTTTCGGTATTTGGGTAAATTATGACGGAGCTAGTCAGAATACAAATACAGCTACAAAAGTTGACCAGGAAAGCCAAACGTCAGAACAGGAACCTACTGTTGTTGACAGTTTGGGGCAGGAAACGACAGAAGAAAGAGAAGAAGGAATCACAGAAGAATCCACTGAACCATCAGAAGAGAAGCAACAGACGTATTATCTCATAAGAGAGATAGAAGGTGTTGTAAAAGTGTTTTATTGTGATGAAAATGGTCAGGAGAGCCTTTACCAAATCACAACAATTCCATTTCAGCTGCTAAGCAAGGAAGACCAGCAGCTTTTGGCGGAAGGAGTGCATGTGGATACGGAGGGTGAATTGGCCAGCTTTCTGGAAAACTATGATAGCTAGGGGAGGCAGCAATGAAAAATGCGATAAAAAAGGGGGGCCTGATTTTTATAGGCCTCCTCCTTACGATTATTATTATTGGTCAGTTTGATATGAGCCAAGATGATACAACCAGCAGTGTTGATGTGGTTACTGAGACAGTGCTGGTGCCGGGAGGTCACTCTGTAGGCGTTCGAATGGATGTAAAAGGTGTTCTGATTGTAGGGTTGGAAGAGATTGAAACGCCGCAGGGGAAAAAAGTGAATCCTGGCATTGAGGCTGGTCTGCAGATCGGCGATATGATCCTGGAGATTAATGGAACAAAAGTATATAAAGCAGAAGAAGTCCAGGATATTGTTAATAAGATTCAAGGTGATGTAAAATTAACAGTAAAAAGAAAGAATCAAAAATTAAACGTGAGCTTGACACCGGTAGTTTCAAAAGAGGATAATCTTTATAAACTGGGAGTATGGGTAAAGGATAAAACAGCAGGCATTGGAACATTGACTTATTATGATCCCGTTAACCAATCTTTTGGAGCTTTGGGGCATGCAATTGTAGACCCGGAGACAGGTTCTGTTCTGTCTGTAGATAAAGGTCAATTGCTGCAGGCTCAGGTTCAGTCCATACAGGAAGGCTCTGCAGGAACTCCAGGGGAAATCAGAGGTGTCTTTTATGAGGCAGACTCTCCACTGGGCGGCTTAGAAAAAAACAGCGTGTACGGATTGTTTGGCAACGCATACCATCCTATTGAAAATCCCCTTTACAGCAAACCTTTGGCAATAGGCAAACAAAATCAGGTGGAAAAAGGCAAGGCATATATATTAACGACTTTGGATGACAATGAGTTGGAACGTTTTGAAATTGAAATTGAGAAAATCAATCATCAAAAAGAACCTGCAGATAAAGGCATGGTTATCAAAGTGACAGATAAAAATCTTTTGGAAAAGAGCGGCGGCATTGTACAAGGAATGAGCGGGAGTCCAATCATACAAAATGACCGCATTATCGGAGCTGTAACCCATGTGTTTGTCAATAATCCCAAAAAAGGTTACGGGATCTTTATTGAATGGATGCTGCAGGAAGCTAACTCATAATTAAAAATTTTGTCGAAAATTTAAACAAATTGACACTCTTTTTTCATTGCTATTTTTACAGAATCCTCTAAAATTATATATGGAATAACACGCCAAGAAAGAGAAAAAAAGGAAAACAACATGGATAATGCGTTTATTACCAAAGGAGGTTTAAATGAAAAGCATTAAAATCGGTATTGCTGACGATAATAAGGATTTCTGTGATATATTGTCGGATTTTTTTCAAGATAAAGAAAATATCGAAATAGCCTTTATAACAAATGACGGAATAAAAACAGTGGAGGCTATTAAAGAATATATGCCGGAGATTTTAGTATTGGATATGATTATGCCGCACCTGGATGGACTAGGAGTATTGGAGACAATCCATACGCTGGATCTTGCGGCGTATCCAAGAACCATTGTATTGTCCGCGGTAGGACAGGAAACCATAACTCAAAAAGCCATTAATCTGGGGGCTGAATATTACATCGTGAAACCTTTTAACCTGGATATTCTGCTAAAGAGGATTAATCAGCTTGCGGGTAATGATTCTGCGGGGGAAGAGAAAATCAGCTTTGCACGGGCTATTTTGAAAAACCAGGAAAAGGATTCACAAGAGGATCTGGAAATTGATATTACAAATATCATTCATGAGATCGGGGTACCGGCACATATAAAGGGATACCAATATTTGAGAGACGCAATTACCATGGTGGTGGAAGATATGGATTTGCTCGGAGCTGTTACAAAAGAATTATATCCGGCTATTGCACAGCTCAACAATACAACTCCCAGCAGAGTAGAGAGGGCTATTCGCCACGCAATCGAAGTTGCTTGGAACCGGGGAAAGATTGAAACCATTAATAACTTGTTTGGCT
>CAUEYG010000386.1 GCA_959021945.1 uncultured Eubacteriales bacterium
GCTTTTGATTCAGGAGGTGTAGCTTCCGGCCCTATGACTGCTACTTTTGTCCTAACCTTTACACAAGGCGCCTCAGAATATATTGATGGAGCAGATGTACTAGTAGATGGATTTGGGGTAATCTCCATGGTAGCTTTAACTCCAATTATAGCACTGCAAATACTAGGGTTGATTTTTAAAATAAAATCAGCCAAAGGGGAAAGAGAGGATTGTGATGGAGCAATTTGAATGTATGTATTTCATCGTGCACCATGGGATGGCAAGTAAAATTTTACGGTTTGCAAGAAACCATGGTATATCAGGTGGAACTATTTTTTTCGGGAAAGGCTCTGGAGAAAACTTCTGGATGAATTTTTTGGAATTAAATTATTCGGAAAAAGAAGTTTTAATCATGGTTGCGCAACGGGAGAAAGCTTTTAAATTGATGGAACTATTGAAAGAAGATTTGAACCTGGAAAAACCAGGCCATGGGATTGTCTTTTCGGTGCCGACTTTTGATTTTACAGGAGGCAGCAGTAAAGAGGATTTGGGAGAAGAGGAGGAATATTCTGCGATGTATCAAGTAATAACGGTAATTGTAAAGAAGGGAAAAGCGGAAGAAGCGCTGGAAGCGGCACAGGAGGCCGGGGCAAGAGGGGGTACTATTATAAACGCCCGGGGCGCTGGCAGGCTTGAGACCAGCAGATTTTTTCTTATGGATATTGAGACGGAAAAAGAAATTTTGTTGCTTTTAACAGAAAAGGAAAAAAGCAGTCCTATTATGGAAGCGATTAATGAAAAAATAGAGATGGAAAAGACAGGACATGGGGTAATGTTTGTGCAGGATGTCAATAAAGCTTATGGGTTGTACGATTCCCAATAAGATTGTTTTGTGCGATAAAAAATCGAAGAAATGTCACGAATTCAAATGAGTTCGTGGCTTTTTTTGTAGGGAAGAAAAGTAAGGGGCATATTTCCATGTCGATTAATGTCGAACAATAGTACTTGTAAAAAATTTACAAAATGGTATAATGAATTTAAAGAAAAGGAAAAAAAATACAAATAAGGAATTAAATGCTATGAACGTGGACATGTATGAAATCATCAAAGAAACAAGAAATATGTTAACCTTACATGATGAAAGACTGACAGATAGTGAGGCTTTAAGTTTAATTGAGCAGCATGTCTTGTATAATGAAAAATTGGCTATGCTGTCTCCAAAAGAAAGTGAAGAAATTATCAGACGTGTTTTCTATTCTTTGAGAAAAGATCTGGAAATTTTGCAGCCTTATATTGAAGATGAACGTATTTCTGAAATTATGGTCAATGGAAAAGATCATATTTTTATTGAAATAGGAGGGTGTTTGGAGAGAGTGAACCTGAAATTCGATTCCGTAGATTCATTAGAAGAATTGATTCGTCGTTTGGCAGCAGGCGTACATAGAGAAATCAACGAACTTAATCCAATTGTAGATGCCAGACTGGAAGACGGTTCAAGGGTAAACGCAGTTTATAAAAATATTGCGCTGAATGGCCCAATACTGACAATAAGGAAATTTCCAAAGAAAGCCATTGATATGTCAGAGTTAGTCCATATGGGCAGTATCACGCAAGAAGCGGCGGACTTTCTGCAGCAAGTGGTAAGGGCAGGATATAATTGTTTTATTAGCGGAGGTACCTCATCAGGAAAAACTACATTTCTCAATGTTTTATCAAACTTTATACCGCCAAGTGAGAGAGTCATCTTAATTGAAGATTCTGCAGAGCTTCAGATTAAACAAATTGAAAACCTAGTTCGATTGGAGTGTAAACAGGCTAATGTACAGCAGAAAGGAAGAGTTTCTATGGCAGATTTAATAAAAACAAGCTTGAGGATGAGGCCAGACCGCATTATTGTTGGTGAAGTTAGAGGAAAGGAGGTGATGGATATGATACAAGCCATGAACACCGGACATGATGGAAGTCTTTCAACTGGACACGGCAACTCTATTTCAGGTATGCTGAGGCGTCTGGAATCTATGTTTTTACAGGCTGCGGATTTTCCTGTAGATGCCATTCGATCCCAAATTGCAGAAGGAATTGATATTATGGTACATTTAGGACGTCTGTCAGATGGAAGCCGTAAAGTGCTAGGAATTGCGGAGATTCGGGGGCTGTCAAATGGGGAAATTACTACGAATCTGCTCTTTCAGTATAAAGCAGGAAAAGGGTTGATCCAATGTGGGGATGGACTGATACATACTGAAAAGCTAGAGCTACGAGGTATGAACTATGGAAGTTGATTATTCACAATATCAGTTATCCGTAAAAGAAAAAAGAACCTTTTTCGTGGTTGGGTATGTTGTTACATTCACAGTGCTTTATCTATTATACCATAGTTTCGTTTTTTCTCTGGTAGGAGGATTTCTTCCATATATCTCTCTGAATCAATACAGTTGTTTTCTGGCAGAAAAAAGACGTGCATTACTTACATTACAATTTAAGGATCTGCTATATTCACTGTCCGCATCTACTGCAGCTAATTTTAAAATTTCAGAGGCCCTGGAAGATGGGTTGGAACAATTAAGAATGATGTATAGCCAAGACTCCCCTATGATCAAGGAGCTGAAGTATATGATTAAAAGTATAGCAGAAAACCGGGATAGTGATATTTCACTCCTTTTGGACTTTGCAAGGAGGAGTGGCTGTGAAGATATCAACAATTTTGTACAGGTTTATATGACATGTAGAACAATGGGTGGGGATTTAGAAAAGGTTCTTAAAAATACAATTACTATTCTCGTAGATAAAATTAATATTGAACGAGAGATAAAAACTTTGACTGCTCAGAAAAAATTAGAAGGTAAAATTATCAGTGCAATGCCTTTGATCGTAAT
>CAUEYG010000387.1 GCA_959021945.1 uncultured Eubacteriales bacterium
GCAAGACGCCTTGCGATTTCCGTTTTGCCCACGCCGGTAGGTCCCATCATCAAAATGTTTTTAGGCGTGATCTCCTCCTGCATTTCTTCAGAAAGCAGGCTTCTCCTATAACGGTTTCTCAGGGCAATAGCCACTGATTTTTTTGCTTCATCCTGTCCGATAATATATTTATCAAGTTCTCCTACAATTTCCTTTGGAGTCATTTGATATAGTTTGTTTGCCATAATCTCCTCCTACAGTTTTTCTACTGAGATATTATCATTGGTGTAAACGCAGATAGAAGATGCAATATTAAGGGCTTCTTTTACAATTTCCTCTGCCGTCATATCTGTATTATTGTACAGCGCCTTGGCCGCTGCATAGGCATAATTGCCGCCTGAGCCAATGGCGATAAAATCCTGATCCGGCTCAATTACCTCTCCGTTTCCAGAAACAACCAGCAAGCTCTCTTTATCAGCCACAATCATCAGCGCTTCCAGGCTGCGCATCGCTTTGTCCGAACGCCACAGCTGGGCCAAAGCTACAGCCGCTCTTTTCAGATTCCCCCCATGTTCATCCAATTTGCTTTCAAATTTTTCTGTTAGAGAAAACGCATCCGCTACAGAACCTGCAAATCCTGTCAGGACCGCATTTCGATAAATTTTCTTTACCTTTTTGGCGCCATTTTTCATAATGGATGTTTCGCCCATCGTTACCTGCCCGTCTCCTCCAATGCAGACGTCATCAGGACCTCGTCTTACTGCAACAATTGTCGTTGCATGAAACTGTACCATCATTTCTACCTCCATTCATAGTTCCCCTGTGAAAATTTTATTCTTCTTTATAATCGCACTCGCTGTTTGAGCACGCATATTTGCTTGTCTTTGTCTTTTTTTCTACCAGCAGAGAGCCGCATTTCGGACACTGCCTGTTGATCGGCTTATTCCAGTAGGACTGCTGGCAATCCGGATAGCCGCTGCATCCATAAAACACACGGCCGGTCTTACTCTTTCTGGCGATGATGTCTTTCCCGCACTTGGGACACTTCACATCCGTAGCCTTTACAATCGGTTTCGTATTTTTACACTCCGGATAGCCGGTACAGGCTGCAAACTCTCCAAATCTTCCATGCTTGACTGCCATAGGTTTTCCGCACTTTTCGCACATTTCACCGGTCAGCTCAACTTCAAACTCTACTTTTTCAATTTCTTTATCCGCCACTTCCAGTTCTTTAGCAAGAGTGCCATAGTAATCCCGGATAATATCCTTCCAGTCAACATCCTTAACTTCTACTTCATCCAGCTTATCTTCCATATTGGCTGTAAATCCAGTATCTACAATTTCTTTAAAATAATCTTCCATCATCTGGGTTACGATAAAACCCAGGTCCGTAGGAATCAGTGTTTTTTTCTCTCTGGTTACATATTTTCGGTCAATAATCGTGGCAATAATAGGCGCATAAGTGCTGGGCCGCCCAATATCTTTTTCCTCCAGATCTTTTACCAGGCTGGCCTCTGTAAATCTAGCCGGAGGCTGTGTAAAGTTCTGTTCTGACAAAAGGTTGATCAGCTCCAGGGTTTCTCCTTCTTTTAAAGGAGGCAGCAGCTTATCGCTCTCATCATCCTTGCCCGGAGAATATACGTGGAGAAATCCGTCAAAGACTAGTTTTGAGCCAGTAGCTTTAAACTGATACCGGCTGTTCTCAATTACTGCAGAAACCCCCATAAATCTGGCCGGAGCCATTTGGCTGGCCATAAATCTGGACCAGATCAGTTTGTAAAGGTTGTATTGGTCCTTACTTAGAGATTCTTTTATGCTGTCCGGTTCCATATCTACATAACTGGGACGGATAGCTTCATGGGCGTCCTGCACATCTTTCTTTTTGTTTGAATAAATATTACTCTTGTAATAATCATTTCCCAGCTTTTCTATAATATAGTCTTTTGCCGCTGCTCTAGCTTCATCGGAAATTCGGACAGAATCCGTTCTGATATAGGAAACTAGGCCCACGGTGCCGTGGCCCTTGATTTCAATTCCTTCATAGAGCTGCTGAGCAATCAGCATCGTTTTTTTTGTATAAAAGCCCAGTTTTGTAGACGCTTCCTGCTGAAGGCTGCTGGTTGTAAAAGGGGCATAGGGCTTTCTCTGCCGCTCTCTTTCATCCACTTTTTTCACCAGGTACTCACCGGTCTTTAAGATTTGCACAATTTCATCTGCCTGCTGTTTATTTTCTACAGTCAGCTTTTTTCCTTCATATCCTGTCAGCTTTGCTGCAAATTTTTTCCCTTTTTTCAGCTCTGCTGTTATGTTCCAATATTCTTTAGGCACAAATGCCTTGATTTCATTTTCCCGATCACAGATGATTTTAAGGGCAGCTGATTGAACTCTTCCTGCGGAAAGCCCTCTTCTTACTTTTCTCCACAACAGCGGGCTGATCTGATATCCTACCAAACGGTCCAAAACCCGCCTTGCCTGTTGTGCATCTACTAATTTGAGATCAATCGGTCTTGGGTTTTTAATGGCAGCCTGTACTGCTTTTTTCGTAATTTCATTGAAGACAATCCGGCAGGGCTGGCTTTGATCAATGCCTAAAAGATATGCTAAATGCCAGGAAATGGCTTCGCCCTCTCGGTCCGGGTCAGTTGCCAGAAAAACTTTTGCTGCGTTTTTTGCTTCCTTTTTTAGGCCTTTTATCACATCGCCTTTTCCTCGTATGGAAATATACTGCGGTTCAAAATCGTTTTCAAGATCTACCCCCAGTTTACTTTTTGGCAAATCCCTTACATGCCCTACGGAAGCGATGACTTTGTACCTGCTTCCCAGAAACTTGCCTATTGTCTTTGCTTTTGACGGTGACTCTACGATCACCAGG
>CAUEYG010000388.1 GCA_959021945.1 uncultured Eubacteriales bacterium
TTCCATACAGTATTCTCCAAGCTCAGCTGCTGTAAGACTGTTATCAGAAGGCACAATATATGCAACGACAGCCTGTTCTCGAATTCGGTCTGTTACACCGACAACTGCGGACTCAGAGACCTTTGGATGCTGATTCAGCACTTCTTCTACCTGAGAGGGATAGATATTTTCTCCTGCTGATACAATCATATCATCTTTTCGCCCTACGATTGTGAGGAACTGGTCCTCATCCCAAGTTGCTAAATCTCCGGTATACATAAATCCCTCATAGAATTTTTTCTCCGTTTCTTCCGGATTGTTAAAATAGCTGTAAGAGGATTTGGCTGGAGACCGTAGGATTACTTCTCCGACTTCTTGCTCATCTTTTTCTGCCAGATCATCCGGCTCAGCTTTGCGGTTATCGAAAACCTTTACAACCCGCACATCATCGTCCGTACAAGAACGTCCTGCAGAACCAGCCATTTCAGGCAAATCATAAGGGCGCAGAAAGGTATTCCAGAAAGTCTCTGTAGTACCGTAGCCGTTGAAAATATTGGGGCTAAGCACCTTATGGAAACGCTGGCAAGCAGCTTTTTCAAGCGGACTTCCCATAGTAACAATCCCTTTTAAGTGAGAAAGATCTACAGGATTCCGCTCCTGAACTTGTGCCAACAGCGTCAGAACAGCAGGTACTCCGATCAGGAAGGTAATTTGGTATTCTTCTGCATAACGGAGACATCGCTTAGGTGTGAACTCTCTTAGAATGATCACTTCTCCGCCAGCATAAAGGGTTGGGCACGGCCCGCCGGAGTGTAGGCCGCCTCTGTGGAACCATGGAGTCATATTCATAGTTCGGTCCATAGGAGTAAGAGGAAAATGCATCATAACATCATGGGCAGATAAGACCTCGTTAATGTTATTCAGGGGCACACCCTTGGGTTTGCTGGTAGTACCGGACGTATAAAGACGGGTAGTTTCATCATAAATATGAGGTTTTTCAGCAAGGATCGGGTCTGATTCAGATTGATCGAGCACGTACTGCTCATAGGTGATATGTCCTCGGGGAAGCTCCTCTTTATCTGTACAGCCTGTCATAATAAGGATATCAGGCTTATGGGCGCACATGGCCAGAGCTTCCTGGACCATTTCACTTTGCTCCATATCATAGACAAAAACTTTCGGTCTGCTGTCATCAATGGAAAGGGCCGTTTCTCCCGGCGCCAACCGATAATTAATAGGGGCGTTAATAGCGCCCAGTTTTTGTGGAGCCAAATAACAAAATACAAATTCCGCACAATTAGGGAGCTGATACATAACAACATCGTTTTTTCGAATTCCGTCTTCATCCAAAGCATTTGCAAAGCGATTGATTTCCACATTCAGCTCTTGGTAAGTCCATTTTTTTTCTGTTTCAGGATCAAAGAGTGCGGGGCGTCTTGCAAAGCGTGTTACGTTGCGCATAAATCCGTTAAGGTAGGTAAATGAAGACTCAAATGTTTCTTTAAACATCGTCACATCATAAGTAAACGACATGATTTCAATACCTTCTTTCTTTTTGTTATCTCTTATATTTTTTTACGATAATACTGGAATTTTGACCTCCAAAGCCCAGAGCATTGGACATGGCTGCATCTATGGCAGCATGCCGTGCTTTACCCGGTATATAGTCCAGATCACATTCCGGGTCAGGCGTTTGATATCCTAGTGTAGGCGGCAGAGTTGCTGTTAGAATGCCTTTTATACAGGCAATGACCTCTGTAATTCCTCCGGCACCCATTAAATGACCAGTAGCGCCTTTTGTGGAACTTACAGGAGGAACCATGTGGCCAAACACTTCTTTTATGGCTTTTGTTTCAATAGGGTCTCCCAGCGGTGTAGATGTTCCGTGAGCGTTGACATAACCCATCTGCTCTGGTTTCATACCTGCCAAAGACAGAGCATTTTTCATACATGCAACAGCACCGCGGCCGGATGGGTCAGGAGAGGTTACGTGATATCCATCAGAGGTGTTGGCATAACCAGCCAGTTCTGCTAAGATATCAGCTCCTCTGCTCAAGGCTGATTCTTCTGTTTCTAAAATGAGAGAACCGCCGCCTTCTCCCATAATAAAGCCATCCCTGTCTGCATCAAATGGTCTGCAGGCTGCTTTTGGATTCTCATTATTCCTTGAAAGGGCTTTTGCCTGAGCAAGGCTTCCCAGCACAACGGGGCACAGGCTGCTTTCCCCACCCATGACAACCATAGCATCTGCCTGACCGCACTGTATAATAGTGGCAGCCATAGCAAGAGCATCACCTCCGGAAGAACAAGCTGTATTTAAGGTATAGCTGGGGCCATGGATTCCCTTTGCAATGGAAAATTGAGCTGGGGCCAGATTGCCCAGAATTTTAGGAACAAACCGGGGGCTTACCTTTTTGGCCTTTCCGCTGCAAAGCTCTTCTTGTGTTTGAGCAATGGCAGCAATTCCATTCATAGCAGTACCCATCACAATCCCGATTCTGTCAGCATTGCTTTCTACAGACAGCATACTCTGCGTCAGAGCTTCATTTGCAGCAGCATAAGCATACTGTTGGAATAAATCCATTTCACGAATCAGTTTGGAAGAAATGTGGTCTTTGGGGTTAAAATCCTTTATTTCCGCCGCAATTTGAACTGCCAGAGAAGAGGCGTCAAAACGGGTAATACGGTCAATCCCACAAATCCCATCTATCAAATTATTCCAATAAGTATCAACACCGGTTCCAATAGGTGTAACTGCTCCCATGCCGGTTATTACTAGTCTTTTGTTCATCTGTTTTCCTCCAGTCATTAACTTACAATGGTTATTATTTTATCACATTTTCCGTAAAAATCTACTGCCA
>CAUEYG010000389.1 GCA_959021945.1 uncultured Eubacteriales bacterium
AAATACTGGGGTTGCGGCCATTTTTTGTCTTTTTTATCTGCAAAAGTCAGGTTTCAAGAATAATAAAAAAGAAAGAGACATAAAATGTTCATGCTAAAGGGGAACAAAACATATTTTAGTTGCCTCTTTCTCTCCTGTTATTCTTACCAAATTTTGAGGGAAACATTCCTCTGCAAAAGAAAAAAGCATTGCAGCCAATGCTTTTTATCTCTGACATTATCGTTTCTTTAATTCTTTAATACACTTTTCGCAGACATTTTTCCCTTTAATTTGCTCAATGTTCTTGGCACTGCCGCAAAAGATGCAGCATGGCTCGTACTTTTTCAGCAGAATATAATCCTCATCTACAAAGATTTCAATAGGGTCCTTGATCTTAATGTTCAAGTTCCTTCTTAGCTCAATTGGCAATACAATTCTGCCCAGTTCATCTACTTTTCTAACAATTCCTGTTGCTTTCATATTGACTCCTTTTTCAATGTATTTAGGTTTTCAACAAGGGGAACCTATGCCCGCTTTCCTATCCAATTCACATAGACAGCCGTCTTTTTCCCGGAAATAGCTATCTTTATTCCGACTTCTTACTGATCAGATTTTTCAGCGATGTAACGGCATTAACAATAGATGTAAGGGCAGCCGTAACACTCTGATTTCCCTTTATGATCTCCGCCATACCGCTAAGAGCCTGAGAAACATCGCCAACAGCTTCGTTTACCTGCTCCGCTCTTTCAGATGCTATGGAAGAAACAGTCTCTGTATTTTCTAAAATCTTGTTTGTATGCTTGATCGTTACAATCAGATTTTTCATAAATACAATACAAAAAACAATCAGAACCAACAGACCAATAATAATCAATGCCCAGCCTAACGTTTTCAGATCTAGTGTTATTACCATGTCTTTCCCTCCGATTATGAAACAATATACTTTATTATTACATAAATTGTAAATTGTTTCAACTCATATTTTTTTTATTTTAGAATAAATTTACTGTGAGGTGACGAATTATGATGAATTACATCTGGGCCGGTATGATCTGTCTTGGAATTGGTTTTGCTTGTTTTAACGGAACACTTAGCAGCTTTACAGACGGTTTGATGTCCAGCTGCACAGAAGCAGTGGAGTTTGTAATCAGCTTGATTGGAATCATGGCTGTATGGAGCGGACTGATGAATATTGCAGATAAATCTGGGCTAATTGAAAAAATCTCTAGACGCGTAAAACCTGCCATGCATTTTCTCTTTCCCAAAGAAAAAGATGATCAGACGATTGCCGTCATGCTGATGAGCTTTGTAGCCAATATCTTTGGAGCAGGCAACAGCGCTACTGTTTTTTCTCTTAAGGCTATGGAAAGGCTGGATGATGAAAATCAAAAGTCTCCCTATGCCAGCGATACCATGTGTATGTTTACAGCAGTTACCATGTCCATGGTGCAGCTAGTACCTGTTACCATTATAAAAATACGAAATGATTTAGGATCTGCTGATTCCGGAGATATTATCATACCTTCCATTCTTGCAGGGTTAATCTCCATGGCCGCATCTATTTTAGTATGCAGACTATTTGAAAGGAAACAAGATCATGTCAACCATTCTTAGCACCATCTCCGTCTTTTTTATTCCTGTAATCATTACGGTGATTATTGTATACGGTCTGTATAAAAAAGCCCCTGTCTATGATCTATTTGCGGAAGGGGCAAAAGATGGGATTGCTACTGCTGTTGAAATCCTGCCTTTTATTATCGCCATTTTCATTGGAATTGAAGCCATTACCTCTTCTGGCGCTATGGACTGGCTGGAAAAAATTCTAGGCCCTGTCTTTGAGCTGGCAGGAATTCCAAAGGAGTTAATCTCTCTTATCCTTTTAAGGCCCGTATCAGGCAGCGGCTCCCTTGTTCTGGCCGAGCGGATTATGGAGGACTGCGGCGTGGATTCTCTTGTGGGAAGGGCAGCCTCTGTAATGGTGGGAAGCTGTGAAACAGTATTCTATGTTCTGGCCCTGTATTTTGGAGTTACTGCTGTAAAAAAAATGAGACATGCGTTTGCAGCAGGCCTCATTGGCTATATTGTCGGAATCTTCGCTTCCGTATTGATCTGTCAGATCATGTAGCTCGTTCATAAATACGCTGAATCTCGTCAGAATAAACGCCTTCTGCTTTATATACATAAAGATCAGGCAAAAGATGGAGCTCTACGCCGCCATGTTTAACACAGTGAATCAGGGCTATATTAGGGAGTTGTCCCGGCCCCGGCGCTACCATCCGCAGTTCCTTTGGCTCCAACTTGTATTTCCTGCACAAGCAAAAGATATCCACTAATCTGCTCGGCCTGTGCACCATGAAAAAGTCTCCCTTGCCTTTTAACGTATGGCTGGCGCAGCGAATAAAGTCTTCTAACGAGCCTACTGTCTCATGGCGCGCAATAGTTTTGGCTTCATTGTCGTTTCTAAGGCCGCCTTTTCCTGCCATATAAGGAGGATTTGCTGTAACTGCATCAGCCCATTCTTTTAAATCATGGAATTCCGCTACATTTCCCTGTACAAAGCGCAGCCTGTCTTCAAGTCCATTGAGCTGCGCGTTCCGCAAAGCTCGATTCCAGGATCCCTCCTGATATTCAATGCCATAAATGGTTTCCGCCTGGGTTTTATGGCTGAGAATCAAAGGAATAATACCGGTTCCCGTCCCCAGATCCACGATTCGCTTTGGCTTTTTTTCAGCCGCAAAATCGGACAGTATTACAGCATCAACACCATAACAAAATTCCGACGGCATTTGAATCAGGCGAAGATTGGAAAAGCCAATATGATCGATCCTTTCTCCGGGATAAAGCA
>CAUEYG010000390.1 GCA_959021945.1 uncultured Eubacteriales bacterium
TTAGAACCCCAATATGAGGTTGAGGCCATCCTTTCACTAGGTATGCCAAAAAAAATAAAAGATGCAATAACCCTTAACCAGGAACTATGGAAAAAGGTTCATTACGAGACTTTTCATAAATAAAATGAGGAAATAATCATGAAAACAGAGGCAGAAGATCGGAACTTAAAAGAACTGCAGGATGCATACGCTTTATTGAGAGAGAGCAATGAAAAACTGTATAATAGCATGAAGGCTTTTCAGATCGCGGCACAAGAAAGTGGCAGCCTTGTCTTTACCTATGATACGGAAAAACAAGCTATTTTTGTTGACGAAAAAACAGCAAAAGCCTTTCATGTGGAAACCGTGCAAACAGGAGTGCCATATGAAATGGTTAAAAGAGGAATTGTTTCTCCTGATTCACAAAGTGAATACCTTCGCATTCATGAAGCGATGATTAACGGGGCCAAAGAAGCTGGGGGCATTGTAAAATTAATACCCAATGCAGGGGAGGAAATCATATATGAGCTGAATTTTCGTGCTATCCTAAGTGAAGAAGGGACGCCTACAGGGACTGCGGTAGGCATATATCGGGATATTACTTCCCGTTATATCAAAGAGCTGGAACAGGAGCGTTATCAGCAAATCGTGTATTCCTCGGATCGCTTTACCTTTCAGTATGAAGCTGATTCCGATACCCTGATTATTTTCTCCTCTCCTGTAATCAGCAGCAGAGAGGGCGGCGATCAATACTACTTTGAACAGTATTCACAGATCCTGGCGGAGGGAAAGCTGTGCCCTGATGCAGATATCCCAATTTTAGAAGATCTGTTTCAGAATGGAGCCAAAAAGCCGGTACAGATACAGCTTTACAGTGCAAAATCCGGCGAGCTGCGCTGGTATGCTCTCACAGCTTCTGTTGTGAAACAAAATGGCCAAGTAAAAAGGGTATTTGGGACGATTTCCGATATTACGGATATTAAGTCAAGGGAATCTTCCTACCGTAAACTGGAGCGGGTACTGCGTGGCATGAAGGATGAATATCTGGGCATCTTTGAAGTGGATTTGCAAAATGATCAATTTGCAACCCTGTCCTATGGAGAAGAAGCTATGCTAAAGAATATCCCCTCCCAGGGTTCTTACAGCGAATTTATGAAGCGCTTGAAAGATGAAATGGTAGCGCCTGAGTATAAATCGCTTTTTTCAGACTTTAGCAGCATTGAACATCTGCGCCAGGCGTTATCCAATGAAAAGCGGATTGAAATAGAATATAAAACAATGGGAAATGGATATGCATGGAGAAGGACCCTTTATCAGGCAGTTGAGTATAATGGAAAAACCCCAGTAAAAGTGGTTATGTATCAAGTTGACATTGACCAAATAAAGGCGGAAAAACTGATGCAGCAGCAAGCTATGGAAGAAGCCTATAATTATGCAGAGGCTGCCAATGCGGCTAAGACAGATTTTCTCTCCCGCATGAGTCACGATATTCGTACGCCGATGAATGCAATTATTGGAATGACAGCTATAGCAAGTACTCAAATTGAAAACAAGGAGAGAGTCCAGGAATGCTTAGATAAAATTACGATTGCATCAAAGCACTTACTTTCACTTATAAATGAAGTTCTGGATATGAGCAAAATTGAATCCGGGAAAATGGAGCTGCAGGAAGAAGAGTTTAATCTGACAGAACTGATTGATAATATGATTACTATGATTCTTCCGCAAATCAACCAACATAATCATAATCTGCAAGTAAGCGTGGAAGACTTAAAACATGAGTGGGTCATAGGAGACAGCCTTCGCATTCAGCAGGCATTCGTCAATTTAATTACTAACGCAGTCAAATATACGCCTGACGGAGGAATGATTAAAGTTCATATCCAGGAAAGAGCCATAAAGGTGCCTGATTATGGAGAATATGAGTTTATCTTTGAGGATAATGGCATTGGAATGACAGAGGACTTTCAGAAGGTAATCTTTGAGCCGTTTACCAGGGCGGAGGACAGCCGTGTCAGCAAAGTGGCGGGGACAGGACTTGGAATGGCAATTACTCGGAATATGATTCGTATGATGGATGGAGATATTCAGGTAGCATCAAAAGTAAACCAGGGTTCCAAATTTACTGTTACGATCCATTTAAAGCTGCAGGATAAATGCAGGGAAACGCCAGAAGAGCTAAAGGGGCTCCCAGTGCTAGTAGTAGATGATGATTTAGCTACTTGTGAGAGCGCCTGTATCATGTTGGAAGATATAGGAATGAAAGCAGAATGGAGTTTGACCGGGCAAGAAGCAATCCATAAAATTACAGCAAGAAGTCAAAAAGACAGTGATTATTTTGCTGTTATTTTGGATTGGAAAATGCCTGACATGGATGGAGTTACGACAGCCAAGGCCATACGTAAGCAGGTTGGAGAAAAGGTTCCGGTTATTATTATCACCGCTTACGATTGGTCAGATATTGAAGCGGAGGCCCGTGCAGTTGGTATCGACCACTTTATTGCAAAACCTTTATTTAAAAGCCGTTTTGTACGTGTTTTTCGAAACTTGCTTTATGAAGAAAATACAGCGGCAGATAAGCAAATTATTTCAGAAAAACCGATTTTTAAGGGAAAACGTATTTTATTAGTGGAAGATAATGAATTAAATGCGGAGATTGCCCAGGAAATTCTCCAGATGACCGGTGTGCTGGTGGACAGAGCTTCTGATGGCCGTCAGGCGGTCAACCAAATACAGGATTCCGACGAGGGGACTTATGATATGGTTTTTATGGATATTCAAATGCCCTTTTTAAACGGATATCAGGCTACGGCTGCCATACGAAATCTGGACCGCAGAGATGTG
>CAUEYG010000391.1 GCA_959021945.1 uncultured Eubacteriales bacterium
ATCTTGGAAGAAATCCAGCCGGAAGTAAATTATGCTACCTGTACAGAGTTGATTGACGGACATTATTTGGATTCCCTCTCTATCATTTCTCTTGTCGCAGAGTTGGAAGAAGAATATGATATTACAATTCCAACCGTTGAAATCATTCCGGATAACTTCAATTCTGCAGAAAGCCTATGGGCAATGATAGCGCGCCTGCAGGAGGAAGATTAGTATGTTCACTTTGTCCTCCTATTTTTCAATCGAATATCTGGTGATCCTTTTGCCGGTATCGGTAGGATTGTATGCCGTACTGCCGCAAAGGTTCCGCCGATTGAGCCTCCTGATTTCAAGTTATATATTCTTTTGGGCGATCAGCGGAAAGCTGATCGCCTATTTACTGTTTTCAACCCTCTCTATCCATCACCTCGGAATTTGGTTGTCCAGTATACAGGGTGATTCCGACCGTCTTTTGGAGTCTTCCCCCAAGGAAAAGCGTAAAGAGATAAAAGCGCAGTATATAAAAAAACAGCGAGTCGTCGTTGCTTTTGCCGTCATGCTGCACATCGGGATTTTACTGTGGCTGAAGTACACGCCGTTTTTTGCAGGCAATATCAATACCTTTTTCCGATTGTTAAATATTCCCGTGGCCTTTAATATCCCTTCTTATGTGCTGCCAATTGGTATCTCCTTTTATACCATGCAAGCGGTGTCGTATATTTTTGATGTATATCGCAGAAAAATTCACGCAGATTACAATCTTCTGCGTTTAGCGCTCTTCATGAGCTTTTTTCCACAAATCATGGAAGGCCCGATCTGCCGCTATTCCGATACGGCGGAGCAGCTTTGGAATGCTCCGAAAATTCGTTATCAAAATCTTACCTTCGGCGTACAAAGAATCCTTTTCGGCTTAATAAAAAAGATTGTCATTGCCGACCGGCTGAATTTGCTGATTAAAAATGTCTTTACAGGCTATGAAAACTATGACGGCTTTGTTATAGCTGTAGCCGCTATATGTTATACCATCCAGCTTTATATGGACTTCTCAGGTACGATGGATTTGGTTCTTGGCAGTGGGCAGATTTTTGGAATGAAGTTACCTGAAAATTTTCAGCGTCCCTTCTTCTCCAGAACCATTTCAGAGTTCTGGAAACGATGGCATATTACCCTTGGAGCTTGGTTCAAAGATTATATTTTTTATCCCCTTTCTATGTCAAAGCCTTTAAAAAAGTTGACCTCTCGTGCAAGAAAACGGTTGGGAAATTACTTTGGACCACTTCTTGCTGGGGCTATCGCGCTATTTTGCGTGTGGCTGTGTAATGGCCTCTGGCATGGCGCCGGCTGGCACTATGTCTTCTTTGGTATGTATCATTTCGCACTGATTTTAAGCGGAAATATTGTAGAGCCGTTCGTCGTTCGGATAACAGAAAAGCTACATATTCAAAGAAATTGCTTCCCCTATCGTTGCATGCAAATGGTCCGCACAGCCATTTTAGTGTGTATTGGAGAACTTTTCTTCCGTGCGCATGGCTTAAAAGCGGGACTATACATGTTCAAAAAAATGTTTACAGATTTTTCCTTTGCCACTTTTCAAAACCGATCTATTTTTCTATTCGGAATGGATCAGTACGATTATTTGATTGTTTTAACAGCGTTGATTTTGATCTTTTGGATTGGTATTTTACAGGAACAAAACATTCCGATTCGAGAGCGGATCTCTAAAAAAAATATTGCAATTCGATTTGCCGTATACTATGCCTTGATCTTATTTATTGTCATTTTCGGGGCCTATGGGAAAGGATATATCCCGGTTGAACCCATCTACGCAGGCTTTTAAGGAGGTGGAATCATGATTTATATGAAAAGAATCTTTAGCTTTTTTATGTTCGTTTTGGGACTTGCAGCCCTCCTTATAGCGTTGTCCTTTGTTTTTATGCCGAAAAACAACATGTCTGAATTCGGTATGGAAGAAGTTTCTGCTAACGGAATTCTCGGTGAAAAAGAAAACTCTATAGATGTTTTGATTTTGGGCGATAGCGAATCTTATTCTGCCATAACCCCAATGCAAATATGGAAAGAAACTGGATATACCTCCTATGTGTGCGGTACAAGTGCCCAACCACTGAATTACACTTCGGTTATGCTGCGCCGCGCGTTTGAAAAGCAAACTCCCAAAATTGTTATTTTAGAAACGAATACAATTTATCGGGAAGTTTCGACGAGCAATGCGCTAATAACAAAACTTACTAACTATTTTTCTGTATTCCAGTATCACGACCGATGGAAATCTCTTGGTTGGCATGATTTCATAGGTAAAACCAAGTTCACCTGGACAGACGACTACAAAGGCTATAGCTACAATGCCGTGATAGCACCCAGCACAAAAAAAGATTATATGAAACAAACAGAAACCGCAGCGGAAATTCCTGCATTGAATATTCAGTATGTGAAAGAAATAAAAACATATTGCGAGGAAAACAACGCGAAACTGGTGTTATTAAGTACCCCAAGTACTGTGAACTGGAATTACGCGCGCCACAATGGAATTCAAAATTTAGCCAATGAGATCGGTTGCGAATACATCGACTTAAATCTTATGAATGAGCAGTTACAAATTGATTGGGATAAAGATACTCGCGATAAAGGCGACCACTTAAACCATTCTGGTGCGGTTAAGGTAACACACTTCGTTTCAAAATTCCTCTATAAAACAGGTCTCTTAACCGATCATCGATCTGATGCGGAATATGCCAAGTGGAACGATTCTCTAAAGAATTACGAGTCCGTAGTCGGAAAAATTTAGTATGAAAAATTATATAGAGAGGCG
>CAUEYG010000392.1 GCA_959021945.1 uncultured Eubacteriales bacterium
GAAACTGGTGCTTATCCTATCAGAATTTTAGGACATTATCAAAAACGCTTGACACACTTTTTTGAAAAAGAATTTTTGCCTTCATTGACGGGGCCCTAAAACCATGATATTCTAATGTCTAACACTGCTGTCTCCCATTCGAGGCCAGCGCAAGAAAGGAATGATGAAAGATGACAGAGAACAAGGGCACCTATTATATTACAACGCCCATTTACTATCCAAGCTCTAACCTTCATATAGGACACACATATTGCACAGTAATGGCGGATGCTATGGCCAGATTCAAACGCTTGTCAGGATATGATGTGCGGTTTCTTACTGGTACAGATGAGCATGGGCAGAAGATTCAAACCATTGCCAAAGCCCAGGGTGTGACTCCTCAGGAGTATGTGGATAAAATTGTAGGCGGAATTAAGGACTTGTGGAAGACCATGGAGATCTCCTATGATGATTTTATCAGGACCACAGAGCCGCGCCACGTGGAGCGTGTACAGAAAATCTTTATGCAGCTGTATGAAAAGGGTGATATTTATAAGGGTGAATATGAGGGCATGTATTGCACCCCTTGTGAGTCATTTTGGACAGAAAGCCAATTAGTGGACGGCAAGTGCCCGGATTGCGGCAGACCTGTAGAAAAGGCTAAGGAAGAAGCTTACTTTTTCCGCCTTTCCAAATATCAGGACAAGCTGCTGGAGCTGTTTGAAAAGAACCCTGGTTTCTTAGAGCCGGAAAGCAGAAGAAATGAAATGATTTCCTTTGTAAAGCAGGGGCTAGAGGACTTGTGCATTTCCAGATCTACCTTTGACTGGGGAATTCCGGTTCCTATTGATGAAAAGCATGTGATCTACGTGTGGCTGGATGCCCTTACTAACTATATCACTGCCTTAGGTTATCCGGATGACCTGCAGCTGTATGAAAAATACTGGCCTGTTAATGTGCATTTGGTGGGCAAGGAAATTGTCAGGTTCCACACTGTGATTTGGCCTGCAATGCTCATGTCCATGGAGCTGCCTCTTCCTAAGCAGGTGTTGGGCCATGGCTGGCTGCTGCTGGAAGGCGGTAAAATGTCCAAATCAAAGGGAAATGTAGTAGATCCTGTCAAATTAATCGAACGGTATGGCATTGATGCGCTAAAATACTTCCTTTTGAGAGAATACACCTTTGGGCAGGATGGGGTATTTACCAACGAGGTAATGCTCAAGAGGATGAACTATGACCTGGCCAATGACCTGGGAAATCTGGTTTCCAGAACCGTGTCCATGATTGAAAAATACAATGGCGGCTATGTGCCGGAAGCAGTCAGCCCAGAGGATGCTACGGATAAGGATTTAAAGGCCATCTCTGTTTCTGCTGCTGATAAAGTAGAAGCTCATATGGACAAATTTGAATTTAATATGGCTTTGGAAGAAATATGGGTGGCAGTAAGACGGGCCAACAAGTATATTGATGAAAATACACCGTGGATTCTGGCTAAAGATGAAGCGGACAAGCCTCGGCTGGACACAGTGCTGCACAATTTGGCAGAGACGCTGCGAATCGTTTCTGTACTGATTTATCCGTTTATGCACACCACTTCCAATGAGATCAGAAAGCAGCTGGGATTGTGGTATGCGGATGTGGCCTGGGAAGACGCCTTTACCTTTGATATGATGCAGGGGGAACAGGTGAAAAAGGGAAATCCGATTTTCCCAAGGCTTGATATTGAAAAGGAATTGGAAGAGCTGGAAGCTTTAAAAGGAAATCCTGATGAGGAAAATATTCCTTTGGAGCTGAAGGATGAAATTCAGTACGATGATTTTGATAAAATCGACTTTCGGGTTGGGACCATTTTATCAGCGGAAAAGCATCCAAAAGCAGACAAGCTGTTGGTGTTCCAGGTTAAAATGGGAACGGAAAAGCGGCAGATTATTTCCGGAGTTGCCAAGGATTTTAAACCAGAGGACTGCGTTGGACAGAAAGTAGTTGTAGTAGCCAACTTAAAGCCACGCAAGTTGAGAGGCCTGGAATCCAAAGGGATGATTTTGTTTGCAGACAATGAAGCAGATGGAAAAGAACGGTGCGAATTTGTTACCACCATTGCTGATGATGGAAACCCTGTAACCTAAGAAAAAAAGAATAAGGGAATGAGCAAGCCGGGCAGATTGTAATTTGCCGGGCTTGTTTCCAATTGTAAGGAGGAAAAAAGAATGTTTTTTGATTCACATGCGCATTTGAACAATGCATCCTTTTCAGAAGAGGAGCGCCAGGCTTTGATACAGAAGATTGAGGCGTCGAATCTGGATTATATGATGGATATTGGATTTGATTTGGAAAGCTCCGCCCTGGCAGTAAAACATGCCCAGCAGCTTTCATGGTGTTATGGGGCGGTTGGCTGTCATCCTCACGATACCAATTCTATGGACGAAACCCAGCTCATGATGCTGAAAGGCCTGGCAAAAAAGGACAAGGTTCAAGCTATTGGAGAAATTGGTTTGGATTTTCATTATGATTATTCAGAAAGAGATGTTCAGCGGTATTGGTTCAGACAGCAGATCAGGCTGGCAAATGAATTAAAAATGCCCATTGTGATTCATTCCAGAGAGGCGGATCAGGAAGTGATGGACATTTTAAAGGAGGAGGGGGCTTTTTCTCAGGAAAGAAAGGGCTGGTTTCCCGCCAGATACGATGGCAGCGGCGATGCGAGAGTTTTGCTCCACTGTTTTTCCGGCAGCAAGGAGCTGGGGATACAGTATGTCAAGCTGGGTCCCATTAAGCTTAGGCCGTTTTCACGCTGAGCTTGCATGAGTTCAGACTGGGCAG
>CAUEYG010000393.1 GCA_959021945.1 uncultured Eubacteriales bacterium
CAAAAAACAGAAAAAAACGAAAAAACCAGATATTGCAAATCAGCCTGAAATTTCTAATAAAAGGATGGTATAATGTTTCCATAAACGTTGAACACAGGGGTGAATGGGCTTGTAGTTGATAAGGAGGCATTATGAATGTACAGGCAGTGATTAATAATATTGGGTTTCCAAGTGACATTGAAGGTTTGCGTTATTTTGTGGAAGAAGAGGGCAAGTGTAATGTCAAAGGTATCTTAGAATACTCAATGGTGGAATGGACAATGCCAAGATGGGCAGTTAAAGATGATATTGTCTTTTTTTATCATGCAGTAACTGCAAAAGATAAAATTCGATCTTTAGAAAAGCAAATTGAGTTAAATAGAGATGATTTATATGATGCTGAGGACCTGATGTGTGGATTAGAGGATGCTAAAAAACTGTACGATTTATATGGAGGTAAAATCTTTGCCATAGGACGTGTTCTAGACGAGGCATTTCGTGATGATGGGGAGTGGCAGGAAAGCGCACATTGGAGCAACAAAATTTATGCGATCATTGGAGGTATACATGTTTTAGAAAATCCAATAGCGAGTGGAACCTTTTCTAATTTTATTAAGATTTCTCGCCATGGTGCAATTACTCCAGTCATGGGAGAATCGTTTTCTAAATTAAAAAAATTAATAGCCTCTCAAAATGTAATTCCTGGATATTTAAAAGCAAGTAATGCAACACCAATGCCATTAAGTAAAATTAATGAAAAAAATTGGTTGGCGGAAACAAGAGAATATAAAAGATTATTCTTTTTGGAGGCTCAATTCCGTCAGTTCTATGTTAATTTCTTATTAAAAAAGATCGGCGATAGAAAAACGATTTATTCAGAATGTGCCTGTTATAAAAAGGAAAATCTATTAGGGTATGTAGATAATGGAATATATTTAGAGCATAAAATTTGCTTTGTTGAGGTAAAATTAAACTTTGATATAGAAAAAGATTTTATTAAACAGTTAAAGAAATATTGCTATATTGATAGGACAAAGTTGAAAAAGGACAAAGAAGAGTATAAGACAAGCATTGTACAGGACTTTGTCATTGTAATAGATAAGGAGAAAATAGGAGTATTTGATGCCCGTTCTGAGCAGATAGATATTATTTGCGAGTTAGATATACTTACATCAGAAAGTGATCTTGAGCAACTCAAGAAAAAACTGAAGGAAACTATTTTTGACCATTAGCCTTAAACAAAAACTCAGGAGCAACAATATGAAGGAAATATCCATAACAGAAATACCAAACATCCGCATTGGAAATGCAGAGGACCGGGCAGGCGCTACAGGATGCACAGTAATCCTTTGTGAACAGGGCGCGTCTGCAGGAGTTGACGTGCGGGGCGGAGGCCCTGCCAGCAGAGAAACCCAGCTGCTCAATCCTGTAGCTGCAGCTGATAAAATACATGCAGTACTGCTCAGCGGCGGCAGCGCCTTTGGCCTGGACGCAGCAGGCGGAGTCATGGCCTATTTGGAAGAAAAAAATATTGGAGTGGATACAGGAGTGGCAAAAGTGCCCTTAGTATGCGCTTCCTGCCTTTTTGATCTGCAGCTGGCCGACAAACAGGCCCGTCCGGATAAAGCAATGGGCTATCAAGCCTGCAGCGGCAAGTATCAGGATGGAAATTATGGAGCCGGGACAGGAGCTACAGTTGGAAAATTCAGAGGCCCGGAATATATGATGAAATCCGGCATTGGCAGCTATGCGCTGCAATTGGGAGAGCTGCAGGTCGGAGCAGTAGTGGCGGTTAATGCGTTGGGGGACGTATTCGATTACAAGACGGGCCGCCAGTTAGCAGGACTTTTAAATGAAGAAAAAACAGGGCTTCTTTCTACAGAGCAGGATTTGTATGACAAATGCACACAAATCAAAACCTTATTTGCTGCAAATACAACCATTGGAGCTGTTATTACCAATGGAAAGTTTGATAAAGCCCAGATGAACAAAATTGCCGCCATGGCCCAAAACGGATATGCCAGAGCCATAAGGCCAATCCACACCCAGGCTGACGGAGACACGATTTATGCATTGTCAGTAGGCGATGTTTCTGCAGATATCAACGCAGTAGGCACCTTAGCCGCCCAAGTTACAGCAGAGGCCATCAAGAAAGCAGTCCTTTCTGCAGACCCGGCTTACGGTCTGCCCAGTGCCAGAGACTTTCTTTAAAACGGGCAGATAAGGGAACAACACAAGTTAACAACACAAGGGAGCAATTCATCCCTTGACGCTGCTGGCCCGCTATGCTACAATACAAGCGACTTAAAAAAGAATTGAGGTGAAAAGATGCGTAATTTTTCTTGCTAACAACAACATGCATGGGAAACACAGTGAGGACAGAGGATGTCCCTGGTTTTATCATGCAGTCAGCAGGAAAGTTACCCTTTTCAATCCATAACATAAAAATGCCCAAATCTTAATTTGGGCCTATGCATCTTGTCTCATAGGAGCGCAGGAAACCATGTTTATGAACCGCGGGAGCCACTTTCCTGCGGTTTTTTTGCGTAAACTTACAGGAGGTGATGCATATGTCACAAATCAATGTTCAAAATCTAACCTTTGCTTATGAAGGCAGCTATGACCCAATTTTTGAAAAGGTTTCTTTTCAGATTGACACAGACTGGAAACTGGGGTTTATTGGCCGCAACGGAAGGGGAAAGACAACCTTTCTCAACTTATTGCGCGGGAAATATGCCTATGAAGGGAAAATCACGGGAACTATCCCCTTTCGTTACTTTCCCCTTGCTGCTCCTGATGAAGAGGAATGCCCTGTTG
>CAUEYG010000394.1 GCA_959021945.1 uncultured Eubacteriales bacterium
GTGTTGGCCCAGCTAGAAGCAATGACGTTTTATTGGAAATTCCAGCAAACACCTTGGAGCCAAACACCGAATATATGCTGGTGTGTGAAGCTGGAATGGGCACTTCAGGAGAAGGAGCACTTGATAAAAAGATTGTTTTTCACTTCTCGACGGCTCCCATCAAAGTGACTTCCGTTACCATCAGCAATACAGCTATGACCATAAACACCGGCCAATCAAGGGCCCTAACTGCAACAGTAGCGCCGTCAGATGCTACAGAGAAAGGGATTGACTGGTCTAGTTCGAATAACAAAGTGGCCACAGTGGATGCAAAGGGAACTGTTACAGCAGTCAATCCAGGAACTGCTACGATTACAGCCGCAGCAAAGGATGGAAGCGGAGCAAAAGCTTCCTGCCGGATTACAGCTGTTAGAAAGACAGCTTCTATTAAGATGAGCAGCAGCACTCTTGGGATGAAGCCAGGGGAAACAAAGAATTTAAAAACAACAATCAGCCCTTTGGATGTTACAGAGAAAGGCATTACATGGTCAAGCTCCAATCAGAAAGTGGCTGCAGTTGATGCAAATGGCAAAGTTACTGCCAAAACAAGCGGGGATGCTGTTATTACGGCTACTGCCAAAGATGGCAGCGGGATAAAAGCTTCCTGCCAAATTAAAGTCATAGGAAATGTGAAAGCAAAGGCAGGTTCAGCAGGCCATCAAAGCGTAAAGCTTTCCTGGAACAAAGTGGACAAAGCAGACGGATACACGGTCTACAGGTACCATAAAAAATCAAAAAAATATAAAGCAATCAAAAATACGAAGAAACGCAGCTTTACAAACACTGGTCTGGCAACCGGAAAAAAATATACTTACAAAGTAAGAGCATATAGGACTATCAGTGGGAAAAAAGTATACGGAAACGATTCTGCTAAGGTGAGCGCAAAGCCAATACCGGCAACTCCAAAAGCAAGGGCGGCTGCACAAAAAAAGAAAATAACTGTAAAGTGGAATAAGATTGCCGGAACCACAAAATATGTAGTGTATAAATCCACAAAGAAAAACAGCGGATACTACAAAGCAAGGATAACGGTAAATACAAGCTTTAAAGATACATCTGTGAAAAGAGGAAAGACTTATTATTACAAAGTAAGATCTTACAAAAAGATGGATGGAAGGAATGTATATGGGAGATTTTCTAAGACAATAAAGGCAAGAGCTAAGTAAAAACAGTTAATTTTGTAGAGGAGGTATAAAAAATGCAAAATTTAAGAGAATCAAACAAACGTATTATTGTCAGCGTCATAATGACCTTGATGATGATACTGGCAATGATGCCGTCAATGGCATTTGCAGCAGAAGGGGATGCTACCAGCGGGAGTATTTCATCGATAAATGCTCCGGCAACTTTGGCTGCAGGCGTCATGGATGAGGTGACCGGGGAATTTACCGCTAATGGCGCCGCTCATATTGACTGGTCAGTTACAGGCGATGCCGCCACCATCAACAAGCACAAAGGAGAATTAACAGCTGTTTCAGAAGGAACAGTAACAGTAAAGGCCACTCTCCATGCAGGTAAAGCAGAACAGACAGGCCAGGGGCAGGAGTGCAGCGGAGCTGTGCTGGATACAAAGACAGCTGCAGTAACGATTACAGCAGCACAGGCTTATGGATTCCAGGGTGAGGGCGGAAACACGCTGAAGCTGACCAGTCCGGAAAATATTATCTTTACAGAGATGGGGACATTAAATGAAAAAAATGTATATAAAAACAGTATCATCTCTACGGTGACAGCTGTAAACGATACCATTTCCTTTGGCTATACTATGAGTGCTGGGATCAACAATTTTCAGGAAACGACTTTTGAAGGCTATCAAGATGAGATTGGCATTTTCGACAGAAATGGGACAACAAAACTAGTCCCTGTTAGCTTTGGTGGATTTTCAAATAGAACCGTAACCATTAATGCAGATGTTTCAAGCCTTTCTGCAGGTATCTATACGTTAAGGTTCGGACCAGCTGTATGTGGAAATAACACCTTGAAAAAATTGGATTGTTATCTTGACTTTACGTTTACGCTGGTAAAATAAAGTGATGATTTGGATGAGTCAGGCGCCAGTCTATGGCGCTTGGCTTGCCCAAAGGAAAGGGTAATCTTTTTGGATTACAGTTTAAAATGAAAAAAAGAAAAAGACTTGCGCTCCTTTTGAGCTTAATCATGTTGTTTTCTGCGATCCCACAAGGCGTCTTTGCAGCAGGGGCAGAGACGGAGCCTTCTATTAAATGGCCCCAATTTGTTTTTCCAGGATTCTCTGGTCAGGAAAGTCTTGAGACTGTAGAAATAACAGGACTTGAAGCTAAGGATATAGGGGCTGAATCCAGTGATCAGGAGATTTTGCCGAATGCCCTCATTTCTGTCCAAGAGAGTACAGCAGCTAGCTCCGGTGGTTCTTTGAGTATTGAGATTGCCTATTTGCCCTTGAAAGAGGGATCGGTCACCATAACTTTATATAGCAAAGAGGATTCTGAGATAAAAGCCTCACAAGAATTTACCATTATCAAGGGCGATGCAGATCAAATGGTTAACAACGTTTGGATTGGAAAGACCAGAGAAGCGGTGGGAAGCTTTACCATGTCATTATTAAGTTACCGTGTAGAGGATACTTCTATCGCCACAGTTGACAGCAAAGGAAATGTAACGGGAAAGAGCCAGGGCGAAACCGTTTTGCATATTAATTCTGAGCAGGTACCTGAAATGGATCTTACAAGAAAAATAAAGGTAAGCCAAGATCCTACAGGAATTTATTACAATGATAG
>CAUEYG010000395.1 GCA_959021945.1 uncultured Eubacteriales bacterium
ATCGAAAAGAACCAGAAACCTTGCATTTCCAAGGCAGATTGCCATGTATCTCTGCCGTGAAATGACGGAAACATCCCTCCCTAAAATAGGAGAAGCTTTTGGAGGCAGAGACCACACTACTGTACTCCATGCTTATGAAAAAATTTCCGCTGAAATAAAGACCAACCAATCAACAGCAGAAACCATTGATTTACTCCGTGATGAAATAAATGGAAACTGAGAAATCAACATGTACGGTGAACAAAAAAAACAAGTTATAAACAAAAATAAAAGAACTATTTTTGTTCAAAAATAAACGGCTAAAGTACTTATCAACAGTATCAACAGCCCCTACTACTATTACTACTACAAAAATAATAGAAAAAGAAAGATTATCCTTTCGCCCAATTGGAGGTAAAATATGAAATTTACATGTAATCAGCAAACCTTGTCAAAAGCCCTTAATACCGTATCAAAAGCTGTAAGCACCAGAACAACCATTCCAATATTAAAAGGAATTTTACTAAAAACATCATCAGACGGTACTTTAACCTTATCTGCATCTGATTTAGATTTGAGCATTGAAAAGAAAATAGAAGTAAATGTTGAAAAGGAAGGTTCTATTGTTGTCCTATCAAAACTGTTCAGCGACATTATAAGAAAACTTCCAAACGAGGAAATTTTAATTGAGGAAAAAGAAAACAATACTGTTCTGATTAAAACAGCTTCATCTGAATTCACCATTGTCGGTATTGCTTCCGATGAGTTTCCAAATATCAATGATATGGAAGAACATTCAAACACACTGTCCTTTGACAGAGAGATCTTTAAGAATATGATAAGAAAGACCTCTTTTGCAGCCAGTATTGATGAATCAAAAGGAATTATTGTAGGCGTGCTGCTGGAAGTAGAGCCGGAATCTGTCAACATGGTAGCTCTCGATGGATTTAGAATGGCTGTTTCAAGAGAAATCATGAAAAACCAGGAAAGCACAAAAATCGTAATAGCAGCGAAAATCCTAAATGAAGTAAACAAAATTATTTCGGAAACAGACGATGAAAGCGATATCAGTTTGATGCTAAGCGATAAAAAAGCCGTTATTTTAGTAGACCATACAAAAATAATCATCCGCCTTTTAGAAGGAGAATTTATCAAATATAAAGATATTATACCGGAAGCAAATCAGACAAAAGTCAATATAGGAAGATCCATTTTGCTGGAAAGTATTGAGAGAGCTTCCCTCCTTGCAAAAGAAGGCAAAAATAATCTGATTAAATTTACAATTAATAACAATCTTTTGACTATTACATCAAGATCAGAAGAAGGGAACGTCAAAGAAGAAATTGTTATGGAAAAAACAGGAGAAGACCTGGAAATTGGCTTTAACTCAAAATATGTAATTGATGTTTTAAAAGCAATCGATGATGAACAAATATTGATGGAGTTCAATACCAGCACAACTCCTTGCCTTGTAAAACCTATATCAGGAGATCAGTTTGAATACCTGGTCTTACCGGTAAGGATTTCGTCAAATTATTAATTATGTATATTAAAGAAATACAGCTAAAAAATTTTCGCAACTATGAAACTCTGACAGCGGAATTTGATAAAAATGTCAATGTTTTTTACGGAAACAACGCACAGGGAAAGACCAATCTGCTGGAAAGCATTTATCTTACATCCATGGGAAAATCCTTTCGAACCAACAAAGATAAGGATATGATTTTATTTGGAAAAGACTTTTTTCGAATAAAACTGACAGCAGTGAAGGAAGAAGAAGTCTTAGTTGAGCTGGCAGTCAATCATGAAGGAAAAAAAGGAATCAAAATCGACGGAGTAAAGGCCAGGAAATTATCACAGCTCTTTGAGCATGTTTACATGGTGGTCTTTTCTCCGGAAGACCTTAAGATTGTAAAAGACGAGCCGGAAAAACGGCGAAAATTTATAGACAGAGAACTCTGTCAGATTAAACCGTCTTACTACAACAATCTGAATCAGTACAAGAAAGCTTTGATGCAGAGAAACACCTATTTAAAAGAGTTTCATATTGATGAAAACGTCTTAGACATATGGGACTGCAAGCTGGCGGAATATGGGAGCAAGGTCATTGCCCAAAGAGATTCTTTTGTAAAAAAAATTGATCGAATCAGCAGCAGTATACACGAAGGCATTACAAATCAAAAAGAAAGTCTGCGGGTTTTCTATGAACCGAGCATTAAAATGTGTTCGGATACACAACGTTTTTTTTATGAAGAATTGAAAAAAAGTAAGGATAGAGATATAAAACACAGAACGACCGGAAAGGGTCCTCATAAGGATGATTTGAAGCTCCAAATAGGAGGAATTGATATTCGCAATTTTGGTTCCCAGGGACAGCAGCGGACAGCGGCTTTATCTCTAAAGCTTTCGGAAATCAAACTGATCAAAGAAGAAACCGGCGAAAATCCTGTGCTGCTTTTAGATGATGTTTTGTCAGAGCTGGACCAGGAAAGGCAGAAATATTTAATTTGTTCTCTGGAAGATACTCAGATTTTTATTACAACTACTGATTTATCTTCGGAAGTAGAGCATTATTTAGATCACATTAAATTTTTTAGAATAGAAAGAGGAACCATAAAGGCGGAAGGTATGAAAGAAAAATAATATCTCTCAGACGCGTCAAATTGGCGTTATACCTTAATAAATCGAATAAACAATAAAAAATGTCCAAAACGCACTTAAACTTGTAAAAGGTGCGTTTTTGTTGTATAATACTATATCTGTGAAAAATGGATATAATCTGACTTAGAAAAGATAAAGAGGTGAAGGAAT
>CAUEYG010000396.1 GCA_959021945.1 uncultured Eubacteriales bacterium
CAATATCTGAAATACCTCCGCCAATGATTTCCTTTTTATCAATCTTTAGCTTTGTCAGCACAGCTTCGGCAGCTTTATAAGATTCCGGGTGAACAGAGGTAGCATCCAGAGGATTTTTTCCTTCTGAAATCCTCATGAATCCGGCGCATTGTTTGAAGGTCTTTTCCCCCAGTTTGGAAACTTTTTTTAATTCCTTTCTGTCAACAAAGGCCCCTTGTTCTTCTCTGAAGGCTACAATGTTTTTGGCAATGCCCATATTAATGCCTGCTACGTGAGCCAGTAAAGACGGGGATGCTGTGTTTAAATCCACACCTACTCTGTTTACACAATCTTCCACTACGTGGTCCAGAGCTGATTCCAATAGGCCCTGGTTAATATCATGCTGGTACTGGCCTACTCCAATGCTTTTGGTCGGGATCTTTACCAGCTCCGCCAGAGGATCTTGCAGTCTGCGGCCCAGTGACATGGCTCCTCTGGTAGTTACATCCAGGTCCGGATATTCTTCTGTAGCCAGCTTTGAAGCGGAATATACAGATGCTCCTGCTTCGTTGACAATGGTATAGCTGATTGGAAGCTGGTACTTTTTAATAAAGTCAGCCACCACTTCTTCTGTTTCTCTGGAGCCTGTACCATTTCCAATGACAATAACGTTGATCTTGTATTTGTCCGCCAGCTTTTTAAGCGTTGCCTCTGTTCCTGCTATATCATGTTTTGGCTGGGTTGGATAGACGGTGGTATATGCCAGCAGTTTCCCTGTTTCATTGAGTACAGCAACTTTACACCCGGTCCTGTATCCTGGGTCAATACTGATAATACGGGCGCCTTTTACCGGCGGCACCATCAGCAGTTTTTCGGTATTCTTTGCAAATACTTTTACCGCTTCCTGTTCTGCCCGCTCTGTGAGCATATTTCTCATTTCCCGCTCTACAGACGGGGCCATAAGCCGCTTGTAGGCATCTGCCACTGTGTCTTTGAGAAGCTGCAGGAAAATGGATTTTTCATTAGTAATGACTGCATTTTCCAGCAATTCTTCCATGGTTTCAACATCAACATTAACTTTTACTTTCAGCTTCTTTTCTTTTTCGCCCCTATTAATGGCCAGGATGCGGTGGTTTGGAATTTTTTTGATGGCCTCTTGATATTCATAATACATCTCGTAAACGGTCTTTTCCTCCGCATCCACGGCCTCTGTTGCAATCACTCCTGTAGTCTGGGTTTTTTCACGAATCTGGGCGGTCAGTTCCGGGTCATCGGAAATCATTTCCGCTATAATATCCATGGCTCCTGCAATGGCGGCTTTTTCATCAGGAACTTCTTTTTCTTCATTGACAAAAGGCTGTGCCAACTCTTCCGGTGTTCCTGTTTCCAATTCCTGCTGCCAAAAGGTGAGGGCCAGAGGCTCCAGTCCCCGCTCTTTGGCTTTTGACGCCCTGGTGGCTTTTTTCTGCTTAAAGGGCTTGTACAGATCTTCTACTCGCTGCAAAACTTCCGCTTCCAGAATCTTTTCTTTCAGCTCGTCTGTCAGTTTCCCCTGTTCCTCAATGAGGCGGATCACCTCTTCCTTTCGTTCCTCCAAATTCCGCAGATAGGTGAGTCTTTCGTCTAAATCTCTCAATACAACATCAGAAAGACCTCCTGTTACTTCTTTTCTGTATCTTGCAATAAAAGGAATCGTGTTGCCCTCGTCAATGAGAGCAACCGTATTTTCCACTTGCGATAGCTTTAGATTAAATTCACTTGCTAATGTTTCGATCATGTTCATAGAAACGTTTTTACCTTTCCTTTTGTTTCAGCTTTTCATTGATAAAGTAATCAAGATCTCCATCCATAACAGCAGTCACATTTCCTACTTCCGCCCCAGTCCGATGGTCTTTGACCATGGTGTACGGGTGAAAGACATAGGAACGAATCTGACTGCCCCAGGTGATTTGACTGTAATCGCCCTGCAGTTCTTTTAGTGTCTCTTTATGTTCCTGTTCTTTCAGTTCAATGAGCTTTGACATTAAAAGCTTCATGGCAGTATCTCTGTTTTGATGCTGGGACCGTTCATTCTGACAGGAAACCACAATGTTTGTAGGAATATGGGTGATTCGAATAGCGGAATCCGTTTTGTTTACATGCTGCCCTCCTGCACCGCTGGAGCGGAAGGTATCGATGCGCAGGTCATCCGGGTCAATGTCAATGGTCACATCATCGTCAATTTCCGGGATCACGTCAATGGATGCAAAAGAGGTGTGCCTTCTGCCTGATGAATCGTAAGGAGAAATTCGCACCAGACGGTGAACGCCCTTTTCGTTTTTCAAATAGCCATAAGCGTTTTCTCCTTCAATCAGGGCTGTGGCGTTATTAATTCCGCCTTCTCTTTCTTCCTGGTAGTCTAAAATTTTGACTTTGTAGCCCTTTTGCTCTGCCCATCTTATATACATGCGAAACAGCATTTCAGCCCAGTCCTTGGCATCTGTGCCGCCGGAGCCGCCGTGGGCGGACAAAATAGCATTGTTCTTGTCATATTCTCCGTCCAGCAAGGTGGCCAGCATGAGAGATTCCAGCCTGCCCGCCGCATCTTCATAAGCCTGCGTAATCTCCTTTACCATGGAAGTGTCCTCAGCTTCTTCTGCAAGGGAAATCAGCACTTCTACATCTTCGATGTCAGCGGCCAGTGTTTCATACTCTCCTATTTAGTTTTCTATGGTTTTTTTCTCTTTCATTACCATTTTGGCCTCTTAGTGGTCATCTCAAAAGCCCTCTTTTTGCGTTTTTTCATCTAACGCCTTTAATATTTCCCTGAGA
>CAUEYG010000397.1 GCA_959021945.1 uncultured Eubacteriales bacterium
GTTTGTATTCCGGATGAGCCATAATCCGCTGGCCTTCCACTTTAAATTGACAGATGGCAATGGCCTTGTTCATCTTGGCTGCAAGTTCCGGGTCTACTGGATCGTATTCGTTTTCATCAAAAATTTTCGGTCTGAAATATTCACAGGGGTCGTCTCCGTAAACGGTAGAAGCTAATACCGCTAAAGGACGCAGATTGATTCCATAACCAATTTCCAGCATATCGAAATTATTATAGCTGATGTTCATACGCAGTACATTGGTAATACATGCCCAGTTTCCGGTAGCAGCTCCCATCCAGACAATATCGTGATTTCCCCACTGAAAATCCACGTCATGGTAATCCATGAGAAAATCCATAATCGTATCCGGATGAGCCCCTCTGTCCCAAATGTCACCGATAATGTGAAGACGGTCTACTGCCAGATTGCTGATCAGGTTGGCCATTTCAACAATAAACTCCTCCGCCACTTTGCATTCCACAATAGAGTTAATAATCTCACTGTAGTAATGGGCTTTATTGGATTCATCGTCAGCGTGAAGCAGTTCGTCCATGCTGTACGCCAGATATTCAGGCAGCCTTTTGCGGACTTTTGAACGTGTATATTTTGTAGAAACGGATTTACAGATTTCCACTAATTGGTATATGGCTGATCTGCACCATTTGTCAAAATCCGGTTCTGCATCTTTACGTCTCTTTATCTCAGCCTCAGCATTGTAAACTAAAGCAGCCAAAGCATCTCTCTCTTCATGAGAAAGGTCTGGTCCAAAAATTTCATCTACCTTTGTGTGAATCACACCGGAAGCGCTTTTCAGCATATGAATAAATTCTTCGTGGGCGCCGTGAAGGTCGCTTAGAAAATATTCGGTACCTTTTGGCAAGGCTAAAATAGCGCTCAGATTGATTATTTCAGCGGAAGCCGCTTTAATATTGGGGTAATCCTTTGACAAATGCCGCAGGAATTGCTCGTCAATCATCTTTTTATTCCCTTCTTTGCTCGTAACTATAGACTTTTGCGTCTGCAAAGCAGATATGCTCTTTCATTTTAGCATAAGTCCATCCTCGCCGCAATGGAAATCCCTTATTCTGACCGTTTCCCCGTCATATGGGCAATATTCAATTCATAAGCGCAGAAATTACCTTGTTGTGCCTGGATAAATTTTTTGCCGCCTTCTGTAAACTCCTTTGAATATTTATCTACGGTTAATTCCATAGCTCTTTGAATCTCAGCCGGTTCTTCCAGAATCCGCACTTCTCCATACAAAATAACACTTCTATAAAAAGTAGTGAATTTGCTGGGCTGAACATCATCCAGATCTACTATAGACAAAGATACATAAGGGTTATTTTTTAGCAGTTCGTGCTTTTGCCCTGCCACAGCGCCGTGGAAATAAATTTTATCCTGGCTGTACACAAAGCTAATGGGCACTGAATATGGGTAGTTGCCTTTTCCATTAATAGCCAGTGTCCCGTGAGTAGCCTTGTTCAGCATCTCTACAGCTTCTTCTTTTGACAACTGCTGCTCTTTTAATCTCATTTCTTGAAACATATGGGTTCCTCCATTTCTTTTACTCGTGATTTTTTCCGGCAGAAAAAATCAACTTATTTTCCTGCTTCAGCAAATTCAATGGCTTCTTTGCCTGAAAGATGTTCAATTTCTACAAGAAAAATCCCCACTCCCGCAAGCTTTTCTTCGATCTCTCTTTTACTGCCCTCTGCAAAATCAGCCGAATATTTTTCCACGAAAGCCATAAGGGCCTGCCGCTTTTGCTCAGAATCCTCCACAAGATGGGCTCTCCCAAAGGCGATGACACTGCGGAAATAAGTCGTATATTCTTCCGGTACGATCTGGTCCGTTTCTACTACCGTAAAAGAGACTTTACTGTGTTTCTTTATCGCATCTATTTTGTGTCCAACCGGCATACAGTGAAAATACAACTTGTTATCCTTGTAACTGTAGCTCATTGGGACGCCATAGGGGTAATCCTCATCGCCAAGCACGCTTAGTACGCCTGATGTAGCATTTTTGAGAATTTCCTCACAGCGCTCCTTTGATAAAATTTGTTTTTTGTTACGTCTGATTTCCCGAAACATAAGATTCCTCCTGCCATAAATACTCGAATTTGCTTTGTGCTCTTATTAAAATTTATTTTACAGTAACCCTGCAAGAATAAACCGTACCTGAAGATGACGTAGCAGTGATAGTGGTTGTTCCACTGGAAATTCCTTCCACGGTCGCAGATTCTCCATAACCATTGACTGATGCAATTTTAGCATTGCTGGAACTCCATTTTATACCATCGTAACCTGCGTGATAAAGGCTAAGAGTACCATACCCACCTTTTTCCATTGACAAAGTTGTATCACTTAATGATGCTCTGTTTTTAACAATTACTTTTATACGTTTTTCCTCGCAGGTACGTTTATTTGTAATTGTTACATAAGTAATGCCATCTTGCTTTCCTGTCAAATATAAACTTATACGATTCTTTTTCCACTTCTCACCCCATTGACAAGATACAATATCTTCATCATCTGCTTCCCAACGGACTGCCTTGTTTGCTTTTGATGTAACGTTAATTGTACCTGAGTTTTGAATTGTAATCGTATTTGGTGTTGCAAACAGCGAAGGTTTTGTTTTTACCTTTACTTTGGCGCTAAACGCACCTTTGTATTTTTTGTTGTTAGCTGCCTTATATGCCCTGACTTTATAATAGTAGGTTTTGTTGGCTTTTAAATTCCGATCTTTAAAGGTTGTTTTGGAA
>CAUEYG010000398.1 GCA_959021945.1 uncultured Eubacteriales bacterium
GCTGCGCTGCGGAGGTCGCTGCCACAAAAGGCTGCCTAGCCGGAGGTTCTGGCGACTGGTCCTGGCTGGGGGCGGAAAAATGGAGCGTTGTGATACATTTATATCTTTTTTGAGAGTTCGCATGTAAAAGATACAACGTTTCAAGGTTTGGGGAACCAGTTTTTTGGGATTTTAGGTCATTTGGCTGTTTTTCCCATTTTCAGGGTCGCAGAGCCTTGAATTTTTATACCTTTTTCTATGAAAGAGGCCTATAAGATATAAAAAAACGCATATAGCCTGGGCAGCGAAGCCGGAGGGTGGAGGAAAGGGATTAAGGCGTCCGTAAATTCTTCTGCCGGTATTCTTCAATGGCGTTCATGAGTCTGATTGAAAGCCGGATTAACTGTAGGGATGCATACTGCAAATCAATGGAATCCTCCTTTAGCCCCTTTTCGATTTCAGACAAAAGTCGGTCTTTTTCTTGAATAATGGAGGAGGAATCATCTTCCCGGTTGAGCTTTCCAGCCGGGATTTGGATAATTCCGATTTCCCGCAGCACATTTTCATGATCCGGCGGGCCGTCATGGTGAATTTGCAGATCAACTTCATTGAGCACTTTTGAGATGTGGAGTGCGCTGTCCTCCAGATATTTAATGTGCAGATTATGCTGCTCCTGTCTTTCGTCGAGTTTGCGATAATGATGCGTAACCATGGCCCCGGACAGCCAGCCGGATAACATTCCGGTAATCATACCGATTGCCACAGGGATGAGTATTTGAGAAAGAAACAAAAAAGCACCCTCCTTCCTGAACTATGTAAGAAAGTACTTCTTTTATTGTTTTCCTAACAAATAAAAGATATGCATGAAAAGATCGGTGCTATTTCAGCATGAAGACTTCTCTATGATTTCCACAATAAGGACCGTATTGTGATAGAGGAAAAAATCCATGCCTTGATTTAATTCTTTTTTCAACAGAGTGAATTGATATTTCCCATTTCCGCGCTGACGCAGTCTCTTTGTGAGGAGCGGAGGAACTCCGCAGGTGGAGTCCAGCTGGTTTAATATTTGGTGGCAGCTTTCCTGATGGGAAATTTCACGCTGAATAACCATGGCGCTGTCCGGCAGATTTTCCGTATTCAAATGTACGGCCAGAGATCCGTGAGGGTTAGGGTTAAACAACAAAACAGCCGACGAATGGCGGCTTTGGACCAAAATATGATCCTTGTGCACACAGACTCTTGGAGATTCCAGATCAGCAAAAAAATCATAAATATCATAGATCGGCGTTTCCAAGTCTCCGGCAGTGAAAAGTGCATCTGTTTTCCCACAGAGACGGACGCTGCGCTGCTGATTAAGAAAAATTTGCTGGATACAAGACAACAGAGACGGGGCATTGATGAAATTCTGCTCCATGACAGACCGGTCAGCTAAAAGCTGAGGCTGGAAAGGCATCCATTTTTTCAGACTGTTTTCTAAATCTTGAATGCGCCTGACAAGACTTTCAGACAAAAAAACCGCAGATGGGCGGATACGTTCCAGCTTTTCATGGCAAGCGCACAGCAGCAGAGCGGACTCCAATGTATCCACCACAACATGAGGAGCAAAGTGCTCCCAAAAATCCACATATTCAGCAGATTGAAAATCCGGTGCAATATGAATAAGACGCGGCTCACCCCGTTTACCTTGAGACGTATTTAAATAAGGCGACAGCAGAGCCAATGCTTCATCCTTTGAAAAATCTCCGCAAAAAGAACGCTCGCAGGGGATATAATTTTTCCTGTACTGGGCCGGCGTTTTCCCATGCCATGCAGAAAAACATTTGTTAAAGTAGTTAAGGGATGAAAACCCACATTCCTCACTGATCTGAGTTAAGGTTAAATTGCTGAAGACTAATTGCTTTTCTGCGAACTCCAACCGAATAGCGTTGACAAAGTTTTGAAAATTAAACCCCAGGTTTTCTTTGATCAGATGAGAAAGATAAAAGGAACTCAGATGCTCTGTCTTTGAAACATCATCCAGAGAGATTTTATCTTTGTAATTGAGCATAATATACCGGGTGATCCTGCATAGCCGCTGCAGATCCTCTTGACCCAGATTCTTTTGGCTGGTTTTATATTGATAATCCTCCATAAAGAAGCCCTGGAAATGGTTCACCAAAATAGACACCAACTCATTGACTTCATCAATGAGCAAAGCGTAATCCCTGTTCTCACGCATATAATCGAAAGAAAGTTTGGCAATGTGCTGCTTTAGAAGAGTCAGCTTGCTTTGAAGGAGCTGTTTGTTTCCTGACGGACCTTCCATACACTCTTCACACACAAAAAACATGTATCGAATATTAGGATAGAGATTTTCAAAGCGCTGCGTATCCACATGAATGGAGATCATGAGAATATCGTCAGAGGAATCGTGTATCTGATGGAGATCCTCAACATCAGCAATAATCAAATCACCGGGATTCAGTTCATAATCTGTATGATAAATCTGGAAATGGGTCACTCCCCGCAGTACCAAAAGGATTTCAATTTCCTTGTGACAATGTTTGCTCTCATTTCCCACATTGAGAAATGACAGTTCAAAGGGCAGCGCGCCCGAATAAGAGATACTTTCAAATAACATAAACCCCTCCCTGCTTTTATCTATCCTATTATATCATATAAATCTTGCAGCTAAAAACAATAGATTTTGCCTTATAGATGTCTTGTATCGCAAGAAACAAAAATGATGTCTATCGTTATTAAATTTATGAAATCTGTGAAAAAGGGAATAGGCTTTTG
>CAUEYG010000399.1 GCA_959021945.1 uncultured Eubacteriales bacterium
GAAAAATGCCAGAGCTGCTGATCCCAATACATAGGGAGCCACTGCTTTTATTTGCGTCATATTGGATACTCCTGTTCCGGCTGACGTCATGAACACAGCGTCAGAATAGAAACAGAATTTACTGCCAAAAGCAACCCCAGACATAATGGCCGCAATGATTAAGGAAGGGTCTACCCCAGTGCTGACTGCCAGAGGTAGGAAAATTGGTACAGTAATCAGAATCAAAATCCAAAAACTTGCTGCCGCAAATGCCACCAGACCAACGATGAGAAAGACAAAGGCGGGGATAAAGGCATACATACTTTCTGGAATAATGCTCTGTAGACCGTTAATGACAAACTCTGCAAACCCCATTTCCGTATTGGCAATATTAAGCACATAAGCAAAACAAATAACAAAGGCAAGAGAAGCCATAGATGCAATGCCTGAGAAAAAGGTTTCTACAAATTCCGTCAAGTTCATAATTTTTTGAGCCAAATACAAAACCATCTGAACCACAATGGCAATGACAATTCCGCTGATCACATCATTGTTAAAGATAAACATTCCAACAATCAAAGCAATGATCGGGATAAAAAAGTTGAAAGGGGAGCTTGGCTTTACATCCATATTATCATCGCTTTCCATGTTGACAATAGATGCGCCTGTCTTTTCTTCTACTAAGAGCGGCCCGCCGGCATCGACTCTTTCATAAGCCTTTTTTATAATCCCCACCTTTGGAATAACGCCGATTCCTACCAACAGACAGACAATAATGGCAATCCATGGGAAGAACATCAGCGGAATGGCTTTTACATAATCGGCAAAGCCCAGATTTTGTTCCCCCATACAGCCTACGGCAAAGGCAGCCCAGCTGGTAAAAGGAATTAATACACAGACGCATGCTCCCATAGAATTTACTCCATAAGCGAAATGCTCCCGGGGGATGCGGTTGCGGTCTGTTGTTTCCTTCATGGAAAAAGAAACAGCCAGAACATTAAGATAATCATCTACAAACATGATAACACCCATAATCCATGTGACAATCATAGATTTTTTTCTTGTGTTGGCAAATTTGCCGATAATCTGTGAAAAGCCTAAAAGAGCGCCGGACTTTTCAAACAGCTTGATCATTCCGCCGAAGCCAAGCAGAATCATCAAAAGAAACTGAAAGGATTCATTGGAGATTGCTGAATAAATCATACCAATATAATTCGTGAAAAAGTGCTGCTTGTAAACTAAAACTGCGCCTACCAGAGAAGCCAGGATAACCATTTCCGGCATTCTTTTCGTAAGTAATGCTCCTACGATCAAAACTGCAATTGGGATGCAGGATATAATTCCATAGTCGATATCGAACCTCCTTTTCATCAAGAGCTGATTTTTTAATTGCGCTGCGCAGCTGTTGATGAAATAGTAGGACAAATCTGAAAATGTGAAAATTATTATTATGCTGTATTTTTGTATGTTTTTTTAGCCAGGTGGTACTACTAAAGGGGTAAAAAGGGTTAAAAAGTGAGTATTTTCGCATTTATTTTGGTGTGATATACTTTTTTAAATTAAATTACAAGACGGGAGGTTCATTATGGTACAAAGAAATGATATTATGCTGGTTAATGATATTATTTATAAAATCCATGCAATCGAAGACTTTGACGCAATGCGCCTGTCTGTTCTGGAAGCCCTTCAATTTTTAATTCCAAACAAATGCAGCACCTTTTATTTATCTGCCTCTGAAACTGCCTATGAACTGACAAAACCAGTGGGACTGGGGGTAACGAGCCAGCAGCTGAGCAAATATTTGGAAGAATATCAGAGCTTGGACTACACGCGCTGGACCTTTGATGCTCCCTTTGGAAAAGCATATCGGGAAACGGATTTGCTGGAAGAACGTGTGCGGATTAATCATCCCTATTACCAAAAGCTGTTTCTTCCTTCCGGCGTTCACTATTCTATGATGCTTACGATTATTCGAAATGGAGTGTTTCTAGGTGTAATTGATTTGTTTCGGGCAAAAGAAGAAGGGGACTTTAGTGACGATGAAATGTTTTTGTTTGAGCTGCTGGAAAATCATTTGAGTTTGCGCTGTTTCCATTCAGCCAAGAATCAGACAGTGCTCACTTCCCAATATCCCAGCAGAAAAAAGCTGATCGAAAGATACAATTTGACCATGCGGGAAATTGAAATTACCTATATGCTGCTGGATGGCACCTCAAGAGAAATGATCTGCGAACAATTATCCATCAGTGCCAATACCTTGAAAAAACACATTTTGAATATCTATCGAAAACTGAATATCAACAGCTGGAGGGAATTGTTCCAGCTGTTAAAAGAATGAGGCCTAATAGGCAGCAGTTAAATGAAAGATCTCTCTTAAAATCCGCTGCTCCTGCTCCCTGTCAGTAATCGGCGCAATGATCCTTTCCTCACCACCCTGCTCTGTCAAGTATTGGTTGGAGCGGATAGCATGAAAAGTACCGTTAATATAGAGGGATACCTTCACACATTTGTTAATTCGCGAATCCGGATGCGATTCAGCAAAAAAAGTGGCGGGAACAAAGTCCAAATCAATATGAGGCTCCTCGGTAAATCCCAGTTTTCTCCGCCATCCGTGCTCCGGCCGATGCTGCCACATAACCCAGCCCCAAAAAGGGTCTTTCACAAGCTTGTATGCACATTCACCATCAGATTGAACCAAACCCTCCTCCAGCAGCAGGGGAATACGATGATGTTCAAAATTAAAGCCTGCATCCGTCAGATAGGTTCCTCTATCCA
>CAUEYG010000400.1 GCA_959021945.1 uncultured Eubacteriales bacterium
TTGGGGGCCTGGCGGAGCATGGCGCGCAGGGCGGCGGCAAAGGTCATGCCGATGGTGACAACGCCGAAACCAACCATTATGGCTGATGATTTGCCTAACATGTTTTTAGAGAATAAAGGTGCAAAGTCCGTTAGTGTGAATAAAATCATTCGCTTAGACAGGGCTATTGAAGAGTTAGAAAAAGAACTGATTAAAATGACAATGGAGCAATATGGAACTACCGTTAGAGCTGCTGAAATTTTAGGCGTGAACCAATCCACCGTTTCCAGAAAAATTGCTCAGTACAATTTAAAAGAATACCTTGGCAAATAGAATATTCGCACTATTTCAACAATGAAAAATTTGCTATATAACTTGCCTTTCGGACAAAAGTAGGATAAAATTAACTTGTTACTTACAATTAATATTTCTTAAGTATAGTTATTATGGAGGAATTAAAAATGTTAAGAGAAGCATTACCTAAAATTGTGACACCATTACCTGGACCTAATGCAAAGAAGATCATTGACAGAAGAGAAGCTGCCATGCCTGGCGCTATTAAATGTGGATACCCATGCGTAATCAAACGCGGAGAAGGCGCAATGTTTGAAGACGTGGATGGGAATATCTTCTTAGACTGGATCGGCGGAGTTGGTGTATTAAATATCGGATACAGCCATCCGGAACTGATCGAAGCAGTAAAAGATCAGTCAGAAAAGTTCTTCCACGCTATGATGAACATCACAACTCACGAACCGTACATCAAAATGGCAGAAAAGATGAACGAGATCGTGCCGGTTAAAGGTGACAAGAAAAAGACAATGTTCGTAAACTCCGGAGCAGAAGCAGACGAAAACGCAGTAAAAATTGCAAAGAGCTATACTGGCAGACCAAATATCATCGTATTTACAGGTGCATTCCACGGCAGAACACAGATGACAATGGCTATGACAGCTAAGAAAGCTTATGCAATCGGCATGGGACCTTTCCCTGACGGCGTATACAGAGCAGAATTCCCGAACCTGTACAGAAAACCGGAAGGCCTGAGTGAAGCAGAAGCGATTCAGTACTATGTAGACAAGCTGGAACAGGTATTCGTTGAAGCAACACCAAAAGATTCCACAGCTGCAATCGTATTTGAGCCAGTACAGGGCGAAGGCGGATTCATCCCGGCTCCAATCGAATGGGTAAAAGCAGTAAGAAAGATCTGTGATGACAATGGAATCCTGATGATCACAGACGAAGTACAGAGCGGCTGGGCAAGATCCGGAAGAATGTTTGCTTCCGAATATTTTGCAGAAGCTGGATGTGCTCCTGATATCATGACAACTGCAAAATCCATCGCAGGTGGACTGCCTCTGTCCGCAGTAACAGCAAGTGCAGAAATCATGGATGCAGTAACACCGGGAACAATCGGAGGAACTTACTGCGGTAACCCAGTATCCTGCGCATCCGCACTGAAAGTAGCAGAAATCATGGAAAGAGATGACTATCCTGCAAAAGCAAGAGCAATTGCAGACAAGTGCATGGCTAAGTTCAACGAATGGAAAGACAAATACGAAGTTGTAGGCGATGCAAGAGGAATGGGCTCCATGATGGGTGTGGAATTCGTAAAAGACAAGGAATCTAAGACTCCAAATGCAGAGCTGGTAACAAAGATTGTAAACGCAGCAGTACAGAAGGGATTGCTTCTGGAAGCAGCTGGTACATACAACAACGTAATCCGCTTCCTGTGCCCTCTGTGCGCAACAGATGCTCAGATTGATGCAGGTCTTAAGATCTATGAAGAAGCGCTCAACGAATGTTTATAATTCCGACTTAGATTTATAGAATAAGTAAGGTGAAAAGAGCGTATGGGAAACCATGCGCTCTTTTTCTGTGCAGAAAAACGTTTGTAAAATAGAGGTCTTTCGAAAATATGGTGGAAGAAGCTTATTTTTTTTTGTATAATACATATGTGCAGGTATAGAAAACGTAAGGAGGGGCTTATATGAAAGAAATACGAGTGGCGCTGATTGGCTTTGGAAATGCAGGGCAGGCATTTAGCCAAATGTTGTTGGACAAGGAAAAAGAACTGAGAACCAGGTATAATACTCGCGTTATAGTAGTTGCGGTTACAACAAAGACCAGGGGAAATCTGGTGGATGCCTGGGGTATTGATTTGGACAAAGCGTTAAAGAACATACAAAACAGCGGCAGATTTGATAAAGTATTAGGGTTTTCTGAGAACTCTACATCGCAGAGCATAATTGATACTGTTGATTATGATGTGTTGGTGGAACTTACACCATTGGAATTTTCATCCGGAAAAGTTGCCACTAACCATGTGAGAGGCGCATTAAAACGCGGAAAGCACGTAATTACAGCAAACAAAGGCCCTGTAGCCTGGGCGTATAAGGAACTGACACAACTGGCTGACAAGAACAAATGCAGGTTTTTGTATGAAACAACGGTTATGGACGGAGCGCCTGTCTTTAACATGAAGAGGGATACACTGCGCCTTTGCCGTATTACAGAAATCAGGGGCATTCTAAACAGTACGACAAATTATATCCTGTGTGAATTGGCAAAGGGCAGATCAAGAAACGATATTGTAGGAGAAATGAAAAAACGTGGGCTACTAGAGGCAAACCCTGCAACAGATGTAGATGGTTATGATGCAGCTGCTAAGGTGGCAGTGCTGGCCAATGTTTTGATGGATGGCAACTTGACGCCTCCTGATATAGAGCGCCGCGGGATTAAAGATATTACCCCGG
>CAUEYG010000401.1 GCA_959021945.1 uncultured Eubacteriales bacterium
CGTAACTGTTTCTAAGACCTCAAGAACCTTATCCAAGCTGAAAAGGGGCACCACCTATTATGTAAAAGTGAGAGCCTACAAAAAGGATTCCAAAGGTGCAAAAGTTTATGGAGCATACTCCAAGACTGGAAAGGTAAAGATAAAAAGGCAGTGAATTTGTTTGAATAAACCGACATTTATGTTATAATAAAATAACACAAAAAAGCAGATGCGGTTTTTCCGCATGATAGCAAGGAGGTTAAGGGTATGAAGATAGTTATCAACAGTAAAAACTATAATGCCAGTGAGAAATTAAAAGAAACCATTGAAAAGAAGTTCGCAAAACTGGACAAATACTTTTCAAATGAAATTACTGCAAATGTTATGACCCTCAGAGAGAAAGGAAAGTATAAAGTTGAGGCTACCATAAATACAAAAGGAACCATTTTCCGTGCTGAAGTTATGGCGGAAGATCCTTACGAAGGCGTGGACCGGGTTGTAGAAAAGCTTTCCAGCCAGATGTCCAGGTTTAAAACAAAGCTGCAAAGGAAATATAAAGATCACAGAGACTTTGCCTTCGGAGAACTGCCTGAACCGGAAGAACAGGAAGAAATCCAGGTAGTAAAGAAAAAGAGATTTGACCTGGTGCCGATGACGGTAGATGAAGCCATCGTACAGATGGAGCTGCTGGAACACAATTTCTTCGTGTTCCTCAATATGGAGACAGACAGCGTAGGCGTTGTTTACAAGAGAAATGATAAGGCATATGGTCTTTTAGAAACTGCATATTAACGGTAACATAAAAAATGGATTAGAAAGAAAAGAGCGTCGGAAAACCGGCGCTCTTTTGAGAGAGGGGAGAAAACTTTTTTCATGCTATTGAAAAAATGCAGGGATTTCTGTACAATATAAAAGATAACGCATAAGGGGACATAGTATGCAGGATTTTTTCAAAAACGTGGTATCAGGCGTGAGCATTATGGATGTGCTTGACATTCTGATTGTGGCATTCCTGATTTATAAAATACTGGGATTTATACGGGAAACGAGAGCAGAGCAGTTGATAAAAGGTCTGCTTGTTTTAGTTGTGGCTACCTTTACATCAGATCTGTTTAATCTTCATACCCTTAACTGGATATTAAAAGGCACCATGACATTGGGCGTTGTGGCCCTGGTGGTGGTTTTCCAGCCGGAGCTGCGGCGGGGTCTTGAGTTCCTGGGGCGGACAAAACTGGTAAGGCCCGGGTTTGGACAAATGGATAAAGAAAAGGCAAAACACGTTACCACAGAATTTATTCGGGCTATCAGCAACTTTTCCAAAGACCGGGTAGGCGCATTGATTGTTTTGGAGCGTGAAACTTCTCTGACTGACATGACAGAATCAGGCACCATTATTGACGCCGAAATTTCAACAGAGCTTTTGGGCAACCTGTTTTATGAGGGCTCCCCTCTGCATGATGGAGCTGTCATTATACGGGGAGATCGAATCTTTGCAGCAGGATGCGTGCTCCCTTTGTCACAGAACAAGACCATTGGAAAGGAACTGGGGACACGGCATAGAGCGGGAATTGGCATTACGGAACACTCTGATGCAGTAACACTGATTGTATCAGAGGAAACAGGAATTATTTCTATGGCAGTAGACGGAAAGCTGTCCAGATTCCTGGATACAAAGACTGTGGAGAAGACCTTGCTCAATTTATATTTAAACAACGGGGATATTGGCGATAAGATATCCTTCCTGCCTGACTTTCTGAAAAAGCTAAGGAGGAAGCGTGATGCTGAGAAATAAAACAGTATTAAAAATTCTATCTCTGCTGATTGCTGTTTTTCTATGGTTTTATGTAATGGGAGAAGTCAACCCAACGATAACCCAAACCATTGAAAATATTCCAGTGGAACTGCTCAATGAAAATACGCTGGAGCAGCGGGAACTGGCCATACAAGGCGGTTCCAGCTTTGCTGTAGATATTATTGTAGAAGGAAGGCGGGCGGAACTAAATTCTCTGGACAAAGATGAACTGAAGGCCACGGCCGATCTCTTTGGATATGAGGCAGGTGAAAACTATGTGCCGGTTCAAGTGGAGGTGCCGGAGAATATAAAACTCAAAGAAATTAAGACGCCTAAAATTGAAGTTACTTTGGAGGAATTGATTTCTGTTTACAAGAACATCAGCGTCAGTTTTTCCGGTGATACTGCCTCTGGGACAGAACCGGGCAATATTAGTGTAAGTCCCAAAGAAATTGAGGTAAAAGGAGCGAAATCAGCAGTAAATTCCGTGGAAGCTGTACAGGCGGAGATCAGCTCTTCTGAAATTACAGATGAACTCAAGACTTTCAATGCCGTTCCCACTGCCGTTGATCGCAAAGGAGAGCCGGTATATGACGTAACCCTTTCAGCGGAGACCGTGGAAGTGCAGGCGGTTTTATATGATACAAAAACAGTTCCTTTAAAGATAGAAGTGAAGGGTTCTGTACCAGATGCATATATTTTAGATGACATAACAATTCCCCATGAAATTTCCATTCGAGGACCAAAAGATACTTTGAGTGAAATTACCAGTGTAACAGCGGAGCCGGTAGATCTTAGCAAAGTGACGGCCAGCGCCACACTGCCCATTGAGCCAAGGCTTCCTGCTAATGTAGAGGTGGCGGACAGCTCAAAATCGGAAGGCGTAAAGATAAAAATAAAAGGGCTGTCCACAAAGAAAATAAAGATGTCTACAAAAGACAGCAAAATTCAAAA
>CAUEYG010000402.1 GCA_959021945.1 uncultured Eubacteriales bacterium
AAATATCCCTGCTCCTCTTTTTCAAGACTGGTTGGTAGCCACTGAGTATTAGGCACATACCCAGCGAATACAAAAATTCCAAAAGCTTCATCCTTTCCAGGTTCGTATGTCCACTGCCGATTTGTACGGTTATCTTTGAATTTTGCATAAGAAATCAGCTGATCCCCTCCAACTTCCAACAGCTCGGTCTCAAAGAGCACATGTATTTTTTCATAGCTTTTTAACTGGTCAGAAATCGTTCTTGCACAAGAAAAGGCATTTTTACGCACAACAACTGTCACTTTTTTAGCATACTTGGTCAGGAAAATAGCCTCTTCAACAGCTGCAAAGCCGCCTCCAATCACAAATACATCCTTCCCTGTAAAAAACTCCCCATCACAGGTTGCACAGTATGCGACGCCTCTACCTTGAAATTCATGTTCACCTTTAAACCCTAGCTTACGGGGATTTGCCCCCGTTGCCAGGAGAACTCCCAAAGCCTCAACACATCCCTTTGTAGTATGGATTCTTTTTATCTCCTGTTCCAATTCCAGGTCAAGTACTTCCCCCATCATAAATTCTGCACCAAAGGCTTCCGCCTGACGCCGCATGGTCTCTGTCAATTCTTTTCCGCTGGTCTTTTCAACCCCTGGATAGTTGACAATTTCCGATGTAATGGTAATCTGCCCTCCTATACTTGCTTTTTCTACTACTAATACCCGATATTTAGCGCGGGCCATATAAATAGCAGCTGACAGTCCTGCCGGACCTCCTCCCACAACCACCAGATCATATATATTTTCTTTGCTCTCCATCTTTTCCTCCATTTAATTTCATAAAACGGGGATAGGCTGTATTAAATCAAACCTACTAAATCCAAGCTGGGTTTTAATGTTTCAGCACCTGGTTTCCATTTGGCCGGGCATACTTCATCTCCATGTTCTGCAACAAACTGACATGCTTGTACTCGCCGAAACAATTCATCCGCGTTTCGGCCAACGTTACCAGCGATCACTTCATAAGCCACAATTTTTCCTTCCGGGTTTACGATAAAGCTTCCTCGTTCTGCAAGACCGTCCTCTTCGATCATCACATCAAAGTCTCTGGCCAGAGCTCCTGTAGGGTCTGCCAGCATGGGATATTTGATCTTCTGGATGGTCTTTGACGCATCATGCCAAGCTTTGTGAACAAAGTGAGTATCGCAGGACACACTATAGATTTCACAGCCCACTGCTTTGAACTCCTCATACTTATTGGCCAGATCCTCCAACTCTGTAGGACATACAAATGTAAAGTCCGCCGGATAAAAGAAAAACACACTCCATTTGCCTAAAACATCATCTTTAGTAACGTTCTGAAACTCACCGTTTACATAGGCCTGGACTGAAAAACAACTGATCTCTCTATTAATGAAAGACATCTTACTACCTCCTTTGTATTAAGTTAGTTATAACTAACCCCTTTTATTTCATGGTACCTTTTTCCCTTTTCTTTGTCAACAGCTACTAGCGATAATTTTTATCACTGATAATTTTGCTCTCACTTTTTTAGTTCCAGAATATCTGATATCCAATCTTTATAAAAGCTTTCTTCATGCGACACTAATAATACTGCACCTTTAAATTCCACCAATGCTGTTTTTAATGCATCCTTTGCCCCATTGTCAAGATGGTTGGTAGGCTCATCCATAATTAAAAAATCATGAGGGTTTAATGTTAGCAGACAAAGTTTTACTTTTGCCTGTTCTCCCCCGCTGAGAGTTTCAATAGACTGTGCCGCATGCTGCCTTGAAATGCCGCAACGGTCCAGATTTCTGCGTAGTTCTCTTTCCGTCAATTCCGGTTTATAATCGGAAATAAGCTCTATGGGTGTTTTCGTTCCTCTTTTCCAGCTTAATTCTTGATCAAAATATCCGATTTTTATTTGGCTGGCAAATGCAGCACTTCCTTGTAAAGGTGCTAGTTGCCCGACTAAAGTCTTAATCAGTGTGGATTTTCCAATTCCATTAAAGCCGGAAATAGCCATCTTCTGTCCGCCTTTCATTGTAAAGCTAATATTGGAAAGAAGCGGCTGTTGATAACCTATCGTTAGATGCTCTGCCCTTAGAATTTCCCCAGCAGAATGATACAGGGTTGAAAACTGAAAATCAGGGGTCCCTTCTTTTTCTTCCAGGGCTTTTAGCCTGACCATTCGATTGAGTTGTTTGCGCCTGCCCTGCGCCATCTTTGTTTTTCTCCCTGCAATATTTTTCCTGATAAATTCCTCAGTCTTTTTGATCTGCCGTTGCTGAGCAGAATATTTGCGCATATAATCTTCCCTTAGAAATGCCTCTTTCTTCAAAAAATCCGAATAAGTACCATAATACTTTTTGAGCTTTCTCTGATCAATATGGCAGATTACATTGGATATTTTTTCAAGAAAATCGCAGTCGTGGGAGACTACAGCAAATGTACTTTCCGAATTTGACAAATAATCCGCCAGCCAGGTTATATGATCCTTGTCCAGAAAGTTGGTCGGTTCGTCGAGAAGCATTACATCAGGCTTTTCCAGCAGCAGCTTGGCCAAGATTGCCTTTGCCCTCTGGCCGCCGCTCATTTGCCCCATGAGCTGGTTCAGTCCGACATCTATCAATCCTAACCCTTCCGCCACTTGCGCTATTTTAGTGTCAATCCTATAAAAGTCATTTCTCTCAAGTTGTTCCTGACAGCTTGCCGCACAGTCTAAAAATCGTT
>CAUEYG010000403.1 GCA_959021945.1 uncultured Eubacteriales bacterium
GGCAGATACCGGCTGGTAGATTTTCCTCTCTCCAATATGGTCCACTCGGGCATACGGTCTGTTGGAATTACCACTGCCCATTATTACCGCTCCCTGGTAGACCACCTTGGCTCAGGAAAAGAATGGTCTTTGGACAGAAAGAGGGGCGGTCTGTTTTTACTGCCCGGGTCCATTTACGGAATGAAACGCTTTGAAGGGAAATTTCTCTTGCGTGACTTTATCCAAAACAGAGCTTACATTGACCGGGCCACAGAGGACCCTGTTGTTGTCAGTGCCAGCAATAAAATTTTTAATATGGATTTCCAGCCCTTAGTAGAGCAGCACCGAAGTTCTAAGGCTCAGGTTACTATGGTTTACAAAGAAGTGGCGGATGCCCATATGAAAAGAGGGCCTTTTTTAGAGCTGGACCAAGAAGGAAATCTGAAAAACATCAGCAGAGAAGCCTCAGGAAACGCAGCCTGGTTTTTGGACTGCTTTGTCATTAATGCCAGGGATCTGCTGGCTCTGATGGATTGGTATGAAACCATGGACTATATTGATATGACAGAGATCTTTCATGAAAACATTACCAATATGCGGATAAAGTCCTTTGCCTTTCAAGGTTATGCCGGCTCTGTAGACAGCTCCTATGACTATATGAAATGCTCCCTTGATCTGTTAAAGCCAGAAATTCGAAATGAACTGTTTCATACAAAGAAAAAAATATTTACCAAGGTGCAGGATGCGCCTCCGTCCAAGTATTTGGCCGGATCCCATGTTTCCAACTCTTTTATTTCCAGCGGCGGAGTCATTGAAGGGACGGTGGAAAACAGCATTCTTTTCCGCAACGTAAAAATCAGCAAAGGCGCTGTGCTGAAAAACTGTGTCATTATGCAGCGAGGAAAAATTGAGGCAGGAGCAGTCCTTGAAAATGTCATCTGTGATAAGTTCGTACACGTAAATGCAGATACGCACCTTAGCGGCAACCGTTATAATCCGCTGGTAATCGGAAAGCACCAACAAGTCTGAGAAGGGTAAAAGCCATGAAAACAACACAAAAAGAAAAACCACTGAATATCCTTTATGCTATTTTTGAAGCAGAGCCTTTTATTAAAACCGGTGGGCTGGGAGATGTGGGAGGTTCTCTTCCTGCCGCTCTCCTGAAGGAGGGAGTTCAGGTTCGCATCATACTGCCAAAGCTGGAAACAATCCCCCGGGAATATCAGGAACGCATGACAAAGATTGCGGCCTTTACCGTGCCTTTAGGCTGGCGCAATCAATACTGCGGCGTAGAAGCCCTCGTTGAAAAAGGAGTGACCTGCTATTTTTTGGATAATGAATATTATTTTAAAAGGCCTGAAGCCTACGGATACGGAGATGATGGGGAGCGCATGGCCTTTTTCTCCAAAGCCATTTTAGAAAGTCTGCAGCATATCCCTGCTTTTACCCCTGACATCCTTCACTGCAATGACTGGCACACAGCCCTGGTTCCCGTTTTTCTCCGGGAGCAGTATATGCACATCCCCCTCTATGAAAGAATCCGTACCCTATTTTCTGTTCACAATTTAAAGTTTCAGGGTATCTTTTCCGGTCATTTGCTGGGGGATGTTCTCGGCCTTGCCCATAAAAAAGCGGCTGCTGACCAGTTGGCCTGGGGAGATGGGATTAATTATATGAAAGGGGGCCTTTCTTACAGTGACCGCCTTACTACAGTGAGCCCCTCCTATGCAGATGAAATCTGTACTGCCTGGTATGGAGAACATTTGGAAGAGTTGTTTCAGAGGCGCAGGTCCGTGCTCTCTGGGATTCTCAACGGCATTGACCGGGAAAAATATGCTCCTGAAAAGGACCCTTACCTTTTCCAAAATTATAAGGAAGATTCAGCAGAGGAGGGCAAGGCTGCCAATAAAAAAGCCCTGCAGGCCCAGCTGGGGTTAGAGCAGCGGCCGGACATTCCTCTGGTGGTTATTGTCAGCCGTCTGACAGAGCAAAAAGGGCTGGATTTGGTTTTAGGAATTTTAGGGGAGCTGCTGTGTCAAGACTTACAGCTGGCTGTATTAGGTGTAGGCGATGCAAGCTATCAGGACGCCTTTCGTTATTATGAGTCCCTGATGCCGGGAAAAGTCCGGGCCTGCATGACCTTTGATCTGTCTCTTGCCTCCCGGTTTTACGCAGGGGCTGACCTGCTGCTCATGCCTTCTAAATTTGAACCCTGCGGTCTTTCCCAGATGATCGCTATGGGTTATGGCACCATTCCTGTTGTAAGGGAAACCGGCGGATTAAAGGACAGTATCATCCCTTACAATTGTTTTGAACACACAGGCGATGGTTTTGGCTTTGCTAATTATAATGCCCACGAATTGCTCTTTACCATCAAAGATGCCCTGGACCTGTACAAAAACCAAAGAGACCACTGGAATCATCTGGTGAAGCGGGCTATGAAAAAAGATTTTTCCTGGAAGCAGTCCGCCCGGCAATATATGGCCCTTTACAAAGAACTAGCCGGCAGGGGCCGGAAACAGGAGGACCGTTGACAACAATGAAACTTTATCATCATTCACAGCAGAAAACCTTTCGAAATCCGCCGGGAGCAGTCTGTCCGGGCCGCCGTGTTACCCTGGCCCTGCAGGCCTCAGGCTGCAGCAGCCAGGCCTCCTGTGTCCTCAGCCTGCAGACAGACGGAGAAGAGCCGGTGCAGATTCCCATGAAACCTGCAGTCCAGCCTGACG
>CAUEYG010000404.1 GCA_959021945.1 uncultured Eubacteriales bacterium
AGTTTTTTAATCAGCTTCTTTTTGTTTGTTAATCTAGATTAGAATATATCTTTTCTGCTTTGTTAGAGGATATCTTTGCAATGCTTTTTTAAAGCTTCAAAGGTTTCATCGCTAACGTGGTGTTCAATTCTGCAGGCATCAGCCCTGGCTGTTTCCTCGCTGACTCCCAGCAAGGTAAGAATTTTAGTCAGAGTATTATGCCGTTCGTAGATGCTTTCAGCAATCTTTTTTCCCGGAGGCAAAAGTGAAATATTACCCATGGAATCACGCTCAATATAACCATTTGCTTCAAGCTGTTTCATAGCAACGCTGACACTTGGCTTAGAAAAATTAAGCTTATTGACGATATCAATAGAGCGGACCTCTCCTTTTTCTTCTTTTACCATTAGTATCGCTTCCAAATAATTTTCTGCAGATTCCTGTATTTTCAATAGCGCCACCTCCTTAGGCCAACATATAAGACTAGTATATCACAATCCCAATAGAATGAAAACCTGGAATTCTTTTGATTATCGAACAGCCATTTCTAAGGCCAGCTCCATCATTTCTGTAAAAGACTGTTGACGCTCCTCTGCTGTAGAGCGTTCTCCTGTAATAAAATGGTCGCTGATGGTCATCATGGCAAGAGCATTAACACGATTGTAGGCAGCATTCATATAAAGAGCGGCAGCTTCCATTTCAACGGCCATAATGCCCATTTCCGCCCATTTTTTCCACCAGTCCCCAAATTCATAAAATACATCGCAGGAAACAATATTGCCCGCTTTAAATGGAATATTTTGGGCTTCAGAGGCATCGCGCAGCTTGGAGAGCAATTCATAACTTGCGCAAGGTGCATAAGTGCCAGGCACATTGAAGGCATGAATATAATTGGAGTCTGTAGATGCGGCTACCCCAACTACAATATCCTTAATTTTGATATCTTCATGAAAGGAACCGGCAGTTCCAATCCGAATCAAATTTTGTACATTATATTCTGTGATCAGTTCCCAGGAATAGATCCCCATAGAGGGCATGCCCATACCTGTGCCTTGTACAGAAACAGGGACACCTTTATAGGTGCCAGTATAACCCAGCATACCGCGTATTTCATTATATAATTTAGGACTTTCCAAGTAATTTTCTGCAATATACTTGGCCCTGAGGGGGTCGCCCGGAAGCAATATGGTTTCTGCAATATCGCCTGTGTTAGCAGCATTAATATGTGTACTCATGTTTTTCCCTTTCTTCTTTAAGTTGCGTAGCAAGATTTAATTTTATCTTTATCTTACATGATAAGATTGGTAAACCGCAAGGCTTTCTGAGAAAAAGCTTTCGTAATTGAGCCTGAGGCTGTATTAAATTTCACTCTTCTTGTTTTTTCTTGTTCAATAAGAATCCTGCGAGGCCAAAGATAATGGCGAAAATGAACCAGCCGAACCCAAACTTAAAGAGGGGCAGGTGAGGTACAAAGTCAAGGGGTACTCCCCAGCCATATAAAAGCTCGCAAAGGCTTCCCATAATAGCACCGATTACTGCGCCGCGGATAATATAGTCTGACAAGCGTGAAGAAAAAAAGGACAATATGATTAACGTTAGAGCCCCGGGATAAATCAGACTGAGAACAGGCTGAGCTAAAATAACAAGCTGATCAATTCCAAAATTGGAAACAGCAGCGCTGAACACACAGATAATAACTGTAAGGAGCTTGTAGTTAAGGCGTCCTTTAGAAAGGCTGCAGAAATAGTCTGCACTGGCGCTTACTAAGGCAACAGCAGTTGTAATACACGCCAGGGTTACAACAATCCCTAATACAATGACGCCAATCTCTCCCATGAGATGATAGGTAATATTAAGAATCAGCTGAGAACGATTGATTTTTAAATTATAGATGGAAGAGGCTGTAGCACCTAAATAGGTCAGCCCGCAATATACGATGAGAAGACCTATAGCGGCTACCAGACTGGAATTGCGCACCATTTTATATTTCAGTCGATTTTCGGTATATCCCTTTTGTGCCACTGTCTTTACAATAATAATTCCAAAGATCATGGCTGCTAGAACATCCATGGTTTGATAACCTGCATTGATTCCATCTACAATTAGATTGTCCATCATAACAGAGTCTGATATAGGACCCAGCGGAGCGGCAATACCCCGGATAATAAGGATCAACAGGCCCAAAAAGAGGGCTGGTGTTAAGAATTTACCCAGAATATCCACTACAGCAGATTCCCGTATCGTCAGTGCTAAAATAATAACAAAGAAGATAGAGGTGGCAATCAGAGGGGAGATATCTCCGATCAAAGGAAGAACAAACATCTCATAAGTGGTAGCACCAGTACGGGGAATTGCAATAAAAGGTCCTATACACAAGATAATGGCGGACACCATAATCTCACCGGGAATTTTTCCAATATGGCCTGTCACATTGGAAATGTCTCCGCCGCTCTTTATCAACGCAAAGATAGCAATGACTGCAAGACCGATGTCTGCTAAATAATAGCAGACAAAACCAATAAACCAGTCGCTTCCGGCCCCCAGGCCGATATAAGGAGGAAAGATGATATTGCCTGCTCCAAAAAACATAGAGAATAGAGCAAATCCTACTACAAGCTGATCCAAATACCGATGTTTCATATAATGAAAATTCCTTTCCAAGTTAGTTAAAGTATAGGTTATCCTATTTCAAAATAGTTTCAGCCAAATTACGGTAACA
>CAUEYG010000405.1 GCA_959021945.1 uncultured Eubacteriales bacterium
GAGGTTTCCATCTTTTTTAAATAACGGTAAACACCTGCCCGATCAGGAGTTATACCTCCAAACATAGGGCTTTCTCCCAGCTTTTGAATCAGCATAAAGCCGTGAAGATCTTGTCCATATAAAATCTCCAAAATTGCCGGCTGCATCAGTTTATCCAAATTTTTTCCTTTACAGGGACAATCCATTTCAAAATACATCATTTGCTTATTTCTCCAATGTGCTTCCATAGGAAGAGTTAAAAAAGGTCTGGGAATACTTTTCCAGCTTCCATTCCGGTACTTTACATGCTTTGCAGGGTTCAAAAACCCATTTGTTTCTCAGCCAGCGAGCTGCCCTGCAGCTCCTTGAATTGCGAATACAAAAAGTCTTTCCGCAGTGAGTTGTAATAAGTGCATAATCCCCCTGCCGCTTTATTTCTCGTATGCCGTGAAGAACACCTCTGCGGGAAGGCCATAGCTTCATCTTTTCCAGCAGTAAAAAAAGTTCTGTTTTTTTACGGTAATAGCGTTTTCGTTCTTTGCTGCTCACTTTTTATCCCTCCTTACACTACAAGGCCTAACATAACAGCAGTGCCAATTTCAAGAAGATCATGGACATACCTTCCCTGCAGGCTTTCTTTTGCTTTCTCATCAAGAGAAAGAGGAATACCCGGTGCAGCCAGATACACCTGATCATGAAGCATATCACTGGAAAGCCACGAACCCTCTGATGTAGCATCAGCAAGATAAGGATACTGCTTTAGATCTGCTGCATGGGAAATCCATATGTATCCGTCAGCCTCTGCCTGCTGCCGCTTTTTTTCATTTTTATCATAAACAGAAACCCGAGCGCCTTTTTTTCCTAAAGCCTGAGCCATTCGCTGTCCAATGATTCCATACCCCAAAACAGCAATCTCTTTTCCTTCCAGTCCTCCACCCATCTGATCTAATAGTTCAGAAAAGCCTTGTGCCGTAGCTACATTGTTATCGCCTGTTTTCCCATTTCGAATATTCAGGGTGAGATACCTATCATCATCAGCCATATACAGAATATCAGCACCTCTTCTGCAGGCTTCGTAGATACCGTTTACATCTCTATCTTCTGTAACAAAGGTTTGGAATCCCATTTCCCGGGTAATAGCCGCCACTGATTCGGAAAAAGAGTCAATGGTTCCCAGACCGCTAGTAATAGGAATCACTGCTATTTGATATTCCTGGGCAGCTTCCTTCATCTGCTTTAGAGAGTTTCCCGAGGCTCTTGCCGCCAGCTCTAGATATCCCATCCCCGTTTGCCTGCGCAGATATTTGTCCCAATCTGAAGCAGTATACTTCATAGGGGCGATCCATTCTGTTATCAATCTTGTCATAAGGCTGCTCCTTTCCTGTAATTGTTGCTCTGGGAATCCAATCTGCCCCTACAGCTTCAGGGGGACTCCATTTACATAGGCAATACTTTTGCCTGCTCTTTTTATAGTTTGGTACTGTCCCTTTATCATCGCTGCCCGCTCCAGACCAATGCCGATTCCTACCCAAGGCTGAAAAATTCCCCAGGCTCCATCCAAAGGATGGGGGCCATAAGCTCCTGATGCGATTTCTACACCGTCTGCTACAATGTCAAGAGTTTCAATATAAACGCCTGATGTTTCCCGAACAATCTCATAATGATCAATTCCGATTGCTTTCATAGCACCTTTTGCCAAGCTCTCCAGTCTCTCCATCTGCTCCCCGTCTTTCACTGTGTCCAGCTCCACCAGGTTGAGCATCGTAAATTCATTCATATGCTGTGCACCCTGAGATTCTTTGCGAAAGCAGGACCCAGCCTCAAAGATACGAATCGGCTGTTTTGTAATTTTATGGAGATCCCGCATGACTTCATATAAGTTGGGAGCCAGCATAGGCCGCAGACATTTTTTGTGATCCACCCAGAAAACCTGCTCTCGCAGATGATTGTCCTGATCAATATTCATCTTTGCCAGCTTATCTTCTGTAATCATAATGGGGGTAGCAACTCTGGCAAACTGTTCCTCCTGCGTCAGCCAGGCTTCCAGCTCTCTTTCTATGCGAAGAGTCAGGGGCAAGTGTTCTTGTTCCAAGAAGATCTTTAGTTTTTCTTTGTTTTCTTTTACATAAGCTTTTTCTGCTGTGCGAAAAGCAGTATCCCTTTCAGCAGCAGAAGAAAACTCCTGCTCCGCTACTGATTCATCCGCATTTAGCTCAACCAGTCTTTGTTTCTGTGCAATTGAAAACCTTTCCATAACTTTGTGCCTTTCTTTCTGTAAACCGGCTTTCCAGCTCTTTCTCCATAATCTCCTCTTTGTGCTGCAGTACATATCTGTTCTCCGCCCAGTTGATAAAGGTTCCTCTCCAAACTGGCCTTGCCGGACAGAAATCCGAGATCACAACTGCTTCACTACAGATTTCATCCGTATAGTCCAAGGCACCTCCCTCCACCATAATGTGTTCCCCATAAGATCCATACCCTTCCCTGTCAAAGAGGAAGTGAGTCAGGGACGCACATTTTCCAATGTCAATTTGTTTGTCAATAAAGTCACCCTTGCAGAATAGGTCATATAGTTCTTTGATATAATTCATGCCGCTGGCATGGTAAACCACAATGGAGGTCTGGCTGGGAAGTCTGGCATCAATTTCCAAAATTTTAATCTGCCCATGATGGTCAATTACTTCCAGATCCATAATACCTTTGAGCCCTATG
>CAUEYG010000406.1 GCA_959021945.1 uncultured Eubacteriales bacterium
TGAAAAATGTCAACTATGGCAGAGACTACAAAGGCCATATTATAGCAGATGTTAAAATCCTCAAAGAAGGAGAGCCGTGCCCTGTGTGCGGCGCCCCTGTAAAACATGCACGGGGCATTGAAGTGGGGCAGGTCTTTAAACTGGGAACCAAATACAGTGAAGCCATGGGGGCAACTTATAAAGATGAGAACCAGAAGGATCAGCTCATCGTCATGGGATGTTACGGCATTGGGGTAAGCAGAACTCTGGCTGCTATTGTAGAGCAGCACCATGATGAAAACGGAATTATCTGGCCTATGTCAGTGGCGCCGTACCACGCTATTATTACAGTAATGAAGCCGGATGACAGCGTGCAGGCCCAAGTTGCTGAAACGATTTATGCAGAACTGGGCAATGCAGGAGTAGAGGTACTCTTGGATGACAGAAAAGAGCGCCCGGGCGTAAAGTTTAAAGACGCAGACCTTTTGGGAATCCCCATTAGAATTACAGTTGGAAGAGGTGCGGCAGAAGGTCTGGTGGAATATAAATTGAGAAGAGATTCTGAAAAAGAAGAGATTTCTATGGAAACAGGGATTGCAAGAACAATTGAACTGGTAAACAGGGAGAAATAAATGGTATTCAAAGAACATCTCAGTCTCTTTTGGGAGTTTTTTAAGATTGGATTATTTACCATTGGAGGCGGTATGGCCATGCTGCCCCTGATTCAAAAGGTGGCTGTTGAAGACAAAAAGTGGATGGAAGAAGAAGACATGATTGACTGCCTGGCTGTGAGCCAGGCTCTGCCGGGAGTCATTGCCATTAACAGCGCTACCTATATTGGCAAAAGACAGCAAGGATTTACAGGCTCTCTTGCAGCAACATTGGGGGTAGTGGCCCCTTCCTTTCTGATTATTATTATTGTAGTGACACTGCTTGGAACCATTGGCCAAAATTCATATGTAAACGGCGCCTTTACAGGGGTAAAGGCGGCAGTCTGCGGGTTGGTAGCAGTTTCTGCATGTAAGTTGGGAAAACAAGTGTTAAAGACTCCTTTCCAATGGGTGCTTGCCGTTCTGGCTTTTCTAGCAATTGCCGTATTTCGCTTTACCGCTTTATGGGCGATTGTTGCAGGAGCTGTGGCGGGAATCGTGTACCTGGCTGTTCGCGAAAACAGGAGGGGAGAAAAATGATCTATCTGTATTTGTTCTCCATGTTTTTTCGCATTGGGATCTTTAGCTTTGGAGGCGGCCTGGCCATGCTGCCATTGATATTCCAAAGCGTTCAGGCTTTTGGCATTATGTCTGCTCAGGAGTTTTCCAATTTAGTGGCGTTGTCCCAGGTTACACCGGGACCTATTGCCGTTAATGCGGCAACTTATGTAGGACTTAACTATGCCGGTATTTTAGGAGCTGCGGCAGCTACCTTGGGCGTTTGCCTTCCGTCCTTTGTTCTAATCCTTATTGTCATGAAATTCATGGAAAAGTTTAAAGAAAGCAAGGGCTTGGAAGGTGCATTTTTAGGAATCAGACCAGTGACAGTAGGGCTCATTGGAGCAGCAGCTATCTTTGTGGCAGAAACCTCATTGATCAATGGGGATTTGTTTTCCCTAAAATTATTTGAGAGCCCGGGAGAATATATTAATGTGATCCCCTGCATCATTTTTGCAGTAACCCTGGTTTTAGCAGGGAAGTTTAAGATAGGGCCCATTAAAATTACCATTTTAATGGCCATAGTAGGAGCGATATTATGTGGGTAGGCGGTGTAAGAGTCGTTATTTTAGATGAACAGAGCCGGGTTCTCATGGTGCGCCAGCATCATGAGGGGCGAGACATCTGGATGGTTCCCGGAGGAGGCGTGGAAGAAGGTGAAAACTCCCGCGACGCCGGGAAACGTGAAGTGATGGAAGAGACTGGACTGAATGTGGAGATGGGAAAACTGATCTGGCATGTGGAGGAAGTGTCCCCTGAGCGGGGGCAGCGCTTTGTGAACTTTTTCCTGGCACAGCTTAAGGGCGGCAGTCTGGAACTGGGCAAAGATCCGGAGCTGACGGAGGATGATCAAGTGCTCAGAGAAGTTCGGTTTATGTCTCGCGAAGAGATGAGCCATTTGGAGGTGTTGTACCCGGAATATCTAAAAGACGAGCTGTGGCGATTCCTGGAAGAGGATTATTATGGATACAATGCCTTTAAAATAAGGAAATAGTAAGGGAGAAAAAATTATGAAATTAGTAAAATTTGAAATGGAAAACGGAGATGTTATGGTAGGTGAGCTGTATCCGGACAAAGCCCCGGAAACGGTTGAAAATTTTGTAAAGCTGGTAGAAGATGGATTTTATGATGGGTTGACTTTTCATAGAGTAATTCCCGGCTTTATGATTCAGGGAGGATGTCCGCTGGGAAACGGAACGGGCGGCCCAGGACACACCATTAAAGGGGAATTTTTAGCCAATGGCTTTAACAATGATCTGAAACATGAACGGGGAGTCCTGTCCATGGCAAGAAGCATGGACCCAAATTCAGCAGGCTCCCAGTTTTTCATTATGGTAGCTACTGCACCTCATCTGGATGGGGAATATGCGGGCTTTGGAAAAATTACAGAGGGAATGGAAGCTGCGGATAAAATTGTAAGTGTTAAAACTGGCTTTAATGACAAGCCAAAGGAGGACCAGGTGATTAAAAAGGTCACCATTGAAGAGAGAGATTAACCCCG
>CAUEYG010000407.1 GCA_959021945.1 uncultured Eubacteriales bacterium
ATGCCGCTGGGAATAAAACATAGGCATAGAACAACGCCAGAAGACAGTAAAGTAACCATAAGATGCAGATCGGTTTAAATACCTTTCGCATGATAGTGCCTTCTTCTCCCTTAAATCCAACGGTCGCACATACAGCAACAACATTATTTGTACAGATCATATTTCCCAAAGCACCGCCGGCGCTCTGTGCCGCAAATACCAAAGGAATGTTGAATCCGAGAATCGTGCATGCTTCATAATGCATGGGTGCAAACAAAATATTGGAGCCTGTTGTTGTGCCTGCTACAAAGGAGCCCAAGGAGCCGATGATGACTGCAATAGCAGGATATACCGGTCCAAGGAGATTTGCAATAACAGTTGCAATAACAGACAGCATACCACTTGTTTTCATCAGGTTAGACAGCGCAACCAAAGATGCCATGGCAATCAATGCACCAAATACGCTACAAAAAGATGTTTTCATATAACCAGGCATGGAAGTAACGTCTCGCAGAATGATGGATGATACAAGACAAACGCAAGTGATGGTGATGCCAATCCATACTGCAAAACCAAGTTTGATAAACCACAAAGGCGCAAAGAATCTGACTGCCGGCAAAGCCAAAAGCAAAATTGCGTATGCAGACAATGCTTTCCAGGCAGGCATAGTACTTTTACCTTTCGATTCATCAATCACATACTGATATTCCTCAGGAATGCTTTCATTCTTACAAAATAACTTGATGTAAGCGATGGCAACGATCAAAGAACCAAGACCTGCGCAGATTGTGGGGAACTCTGCCCCAACAAAAGTAGCAACCAAAACCATAAAGAAGCCATAAGCAAAGCCTGTTGCCAGTGCAAACTTAACGATGCCTTTGTCCAATGCCTTTTTGCCCCATAAAATTACAAGTACCAGAATCGGTGCCAATAATGCACCAAAGAAATGGATGAAGGAGGTATATTTCGAAATATCCATCACATCAACAACATCCAGAAACGCTGCGAAACCACCAATGGTTGTCAGCCCCGCTGCCCCAAGAGATGCGGCAATTCCATTAAAAACAAGTGCGCCAACAATCGCAAATACAGGTGGGATGCCAAGAGCTACCAGGAATGGAGCTGCAATGGCTGCTGGCGTTCCGGCACCAGCTACCCCTTCCAGAAATCCGCCAAAACAAAACGCAATGATGATAAACTGTTTCCGCTTATCTAATGTCAAGTTGGCAATGATCTCTTTGATCTTGTCCATGGCACCCGTGTTGATCAGCATATTCAAAATCAGAAAGGCTGACCAGATCATAAATACCATTTTTGCCCCTTCGATAATACCTTTTGTTGTTTCTGAGAAAAGAACTGCATTTTCCAGCTTGAATTTCCCATAAAACATTGTGACAAAGATAGTGTAAATCAGTGCGATTGCGGAAACGATTGTGGCAGGCTTTTTCAATCCGACAATACCAATCATGACGATGAGAATCGGTGAAATTGCCATAAATAATTGAAGCATATTACGACCTCCTTTTTGAAGCCAAAGCAGCGCTCTGACCGAAGCATCAGCCCTCGCGCTGCTTAGAATCCGTTAGTCTCTCTGGATTTCGCCTACTGTCTGAACCAACTCAACCAAAATCCCGTGGGAGTATTTGGGTCTGAGGAAATTGACAATGATGTCGCTTGTCCCCTCTACCGCTTCTGTTTCCAGCATTTCAAAGCCTTTTTCGATCAATTCTTTGGAGCAGGACTCAATGTCGTCTACTTCAAAAGCTACGTGAGCGATACCGCCCTTACCATTATTGAACTTTGTCAACACCCCTTCTTTGGGAATGATAAATTCAATGGGACTTTCTTTTTCACCGTACTTTGTGAAAATCAGGTCTGCAGAATATGCGTTTACAAATCCTGTGTAATCTACTTCCAGACCGAACATATCGATCAGATCCTGTGCATAACTCTTTTCAGGCAGTACAATACCTACATGGTGCATTCTCATTGGTTTCATAAATTTTCCCTCCAAAATCATAAAATCTGTTTGTTCATCTTTTACAGTCGTTTTACAACAATTGCTCCGGCGAGCATCACCAGAAGCATTGCTGTTTTGTATTTCCCATTATATCCATATGATTGTTTGAAATAAAACACAATATATTGACTGATTTTGATTCAAAAATTCAAATAAAACTTCAATATTATTAAATAAATCTTACTTTTTCCGATAAACTTGATTAATTCAACGAAATTTGTACTAAAATCTTGAAAAACTTTTTGCCATACTGGAAAAGCTATGCTATAATTTCATCAAATCACTTCCGTAAAAACAGTAGAATTTGAACAGATTTGAAAGTGAGAATCAGATATTTGATTGGAAAAATTCAACCGCATCGAAAATAACAGCACGCAAACATCTTAAAATCTGCTGTAAAAAATGTAACTGTTGAAAAAAATATTGGGGGATATTTCATTTTCTCAGTGTAAGCGAATATATGGAAACAAGGTTTCTGTTTTTGCATGACATGCCATGAAGAACTTTTGGGGGAAAACAATATGACATATGGTGAATTCTTAAAAAAACTGATTATTTTTACCAATACAAAAATCATGGTCATTGCCAACGAAACGGGTTATGACATTTCTTATATCAGCAAATGGTGCAATAAGGGGATTCTTCCAACAACACGTACCATTTCTGTCATCAACAAAAAATTGTCCAA
>CAUEYG010000408.1 GCA_959021945.1 uncultured Eubacteriales bacterium
CTTGGCGGCAGAGATATTACAGTTGAAGACTTTTATGATATTTATCAGGACCTGTTTGTTATTTATGACAATGATGATCCGGGAGACGTTTATCGCTACATAGGTGTGAGAGATTCGAGGTTTATATAATGGGATATCAATTAAAGAAAGAAGTTGAGAAAAAAGAAAGGCTGGCCGGCGGTCACAGACTGTGCGCCGGATGCGGAGCCGGCATTGCGGTAAGGGGCGTTTTGAGAGCCCTGGAACCGGAAGATAAAGCGGTAGTAGCAAATGCTACAAGCTGTCTGGAAGTTTCCACCTTTATGTATCCGTATACTGCATATGAAGACAGCTATATCCATACTGCCTTTGAAAACGCAGCGGCAACCCTCAGCGGCGTAGAAGCCGCCTACAAAGCAATGCAGAAACGGGGCAAAGTAAAAGACAATTTTAAATTCATCGCTTTCGGCGGTGACGGCGGGACCTATGACATTGGCCTTCAGTCCCTTTCCGGTGCAATGGAGCGAAATCATGATATGGTTTACGTGTGCTATGATAATGAAGCATACATGAATACCGGTATCCAAAGGTCATCGTCAACTCCTCGCTATGCAGATGCAACCACTTCCCCAGTAGGAAGTGTAAGTCCCGGAAAGATACAGAACAAGAAAAACCTGACCGAAATCATCGCTGCTCATAATGTTCCTTATGCAGCCCAGACTACCTTTATCGGAAACTTTAAAGATTTGCACGAAAAATCCCGTAAGGCTATTTACACCAAGGGAGCTTGTTTCCTAAACGTTTTGGCTCCTTGCCCGAGGGGATGGCGATATGAAACAGAAGACCTGGCAGAGATCTGCCAGCTGGCAGTAGATACCTGCGTTTGGCCTCTCTATGAAATCGAAAATGGAAAGTGGAAGTTGACTTATGAGCCAAAGCGGAAAAAGCCAGTGGAAGAATTCCTGGTAAAACAAGGAAGATTCAAGCATATGTTTGAACCCGGAAACGAATGGATGATCGAAAATACTCAGGAGTATGTAGATGAACAGTGGCAGAAGCTGCTGAAAAAATGCAGGTAAGCACAACTAGCAATACAGAAAAGGGAGCTGCCTTTCAAAAGACAGCTCTCTTTCTATTTATGTGAGAAGATTAATTGAGAAAATCATTTGCCCATTACTATGCTGAAAGATCATCGTCAGCGCCTTGAGCCTGGTGCCGTTCCTTCCAATAGCGTCCTCCCTTGTAGAGATACTTGAAGAACAAGTATGCCGGAATAGAAGTAGCAGCAAGTCCCAGCCCTACCTGCCAGTTATCGGCAAAGATGCTGGCGCCGTAAATGACAATTGGGAAACAAAGGTAAATGCAGTAAGGCTTATTTCCAAGAGGAACTTTAAACGGCAGCTGCAAATCAGGATTTTTCATCCTTAGACGAATGTTGGAAATAAACATCATGATAACAGGAACCGCATACAAGATTGAGGCAATGCCGACAAATTCGATAAAGCTTCCTGAACTGCACAGTACAATACTGACAACAGAAAGAATAGCGATGGCCATATAAGGCGTTTTGCGAACCTTGTGCTCTTTGGAAAAAATCTTAAAGAACTGTCCCTTTTTGCTGAAAGAAGCCATCAAGTGAGCATAGGCCAAAATGTATTCACAGAGAATCATCATACTTGCTAGACCGCCTGCTGCCACAAATGCCCATCTCAGAGGCGCTCCTCCTAGGATTCCTCCGATCTCAACAAAGGATAAAGGACCTTCGGAAGACCAATCCTGCCAGTTTCCTACAGCTGCAAGAGCAGGCATTACAAATAGGATATACATAACAGAAATGATAGGAACTGCTAAAACAATGGCCTTAGGAACCATTTTTTCACCGTTTTCAATTTCACCGGACATGGTGGAAATGGTTTCAAATCCTGTATTAAACCAAATCCCTACCAAGAGTCCCTGACCTGCAGCCTGCAGGAAAGACATATCTTCCGGAACAACAGGTTTTACTGGGCTGTATTCAATATTCATAAAAGATAAAACAATAAGTACGAGGAATGGTATTACAGCCAGGATGGTAATAACAGTAGCCATATTGCTGACCAGTTTAATTCCTAAAATATTAATAACTGCAAAGAGTGCAATGAGACATGCGCACAAAAGCCAGTAAATAAAATCGTTTACTTCAATAGGAATCAACATTTTTAAATAATTGGCACTGAGGACTGCAAAGGTGGCTGGTTCAACAAATCCGGCAATGGTATAGCACCAGCCGCTGACAAAACCGGCTTTTTCTCCCAGACCTTCTTTGGCCCAGGTATACATGCCGCCGTCTTCCGGGTATGCAGAAGATAATTCCGCAGAAGAAAGGCCAAAAGGGATAGACCATACAAAAGGAATGGCGATAAAGACAATCATTGTCATCCCAGGCCCTACAGAACCCACCAAATCTTCAATTCCGAAACCGCCGCCGGCAACAGTTACACAAATCATGGCAATAAGCCCGATCAAAGAGATCTTGGTTTTTTTCTTTGACATAGCGTGTGTGTTCCTTTCAATTCAATAACTCATTAATAAGTAAAAGCGTTCAAATAAGAAAGCAGGGCCGAGTCGGAAAAAATCGGCCCTGCTATTTGTTTGGAGTACTATTTCTTTAACTGTTCCAGCATATTGGCCTCATTGATCATATCTGCATATTCAGAATCCATCTCTC
>CAUEYG010000409.1 GCA_959021945.1 uncultured Eubacteriales bacterium
AGAAAAAATTTGTTTACTCATTTAATGAAGGCTCCAGGGGGATGAAGGCGCTTTTAGGTGGAAAAGGAGCAGGTCTTGGAGAGATGACCAAAATCGGTCTGCCTGTTCCCTTTGGGTTTACAGTAACAACAGAAGCTTGTAAGGAATATTACAGAGAAAACCAGGTTATTTCCCAAGATGTGACTTTACAAATCTTCGAAAAGCTTTCTGAGTTAGAACAAGTGACAGGCAAGGGGTTTGGGCAGGCGGATAATCCGCTCTTAGTATCAGTGCGTTCCGGCGCTCAGGTTTCTATGCCGGGCATGATGGATACTATTTTGAACCTGGGGCTAAACGACCGCACAGCACAAGGGCTGGCAGAACTGACAGGGAACGCCCGATTTGCCTATGACAGTTACCGAAGGTTCATCCAAATGTTTGGAGAAGTAGTGCTGGACATTGAAAAAAGAAAATTCGATCAAATTTTGGAGCTGCAGAAAGAGCAGAAAGGTTATCAGTCTGATCTTGACTTTACAGCTGCTGATTTTAAGGCCATAGTTGACCATTATAAAGCGCTGATAAAAAAGGAGACAGAACGCCCATTTCCTCAGGAGCCAAAAGAGCAGCTGATAGATGCAGCAGAGGCAGTCTTTCGTTCTTGGAATAACCAAAGAGCCATTCTCTACAGGCAGCTAAACCACATTCCGGACAGCATTGGAACAGCAGTAACCGTTCAAGCTATGGTATTCGGCAACATGGGGGACAGCTCTGGTACAGGAGTAGCCTTTACCAGGAACCCATCCAACGGAGAAAAGGAACTCTTTGGAGAATTTTTGGTGAATGCCCAGGGAGAAGATGTAGTAGCTGGAATTCGCACACCCCAGCCGATCAAAGAAATGGAAAGAACCTTTCCAGGGTTGTATGAGGAGTTTGAACGCATTGCAGAGCTTTTGGAAAAGCATGATAAAGATATGCAGGACATGGAATTTACCATCGAAAATAAGAAACTGTTTATGCTTCAGACTAGGAGAGGAAAGCGAACAGCTGCAGCTGCAGTAAAAATTGCAGTTGATATGGAAGGAGAGGGGTTAATTGACAGAGAAACCGCTATTATGCGATTGGAACCCAATATGGTAGACCAGCTGCTTCACCCTAAATTTGAGGAATCCCAATTAAAGACAGCAGAAATTCTTGCAAAAGGTCTGCCTGCATCCCCGGGAGCAGCAACAGGACAAATCTACTTTACCGCTGCAGAAGCCGCCCAGGCCTCAGAAAAAGGAATCCCCGTTATTCTGGTGCGCCTTGAAACTTCTCCGGAAGACCTGGCTGGGATGGCGGCGGCTCAGGGCATTTTAACAGCCAGAGGTGGAATGACATCCCATGCGGCTGTTGTTGCCAGAGGAATGGGAAAATGCTGTGTATCAGGATGCTCTGCGATCAGCGTAAAGGAAGACGAAAAAACATTAGTGATAGGTGAAAGATGCTTTCGCCAAGGAGACTTCCTATCCCTGGACGGAACAACAGGAAATGTTCTGGAAGGGAAAATCAGTACTGTGCCTCCCTCCCTTTCTGGAGATTTTGAAACATTAATGAAATGGGCTGACCAAACACGGCGTCTTGGAGTGCGGGCAAATGCCGACAATCCGAGAGATGCAGCGCAGGCGCTGGATTTTGGCGCAGAGGGGATTGGACTTTGCCGAACCGAGCATATGTTTTTTGAAGAGGAACGAATTCCGGCAGTACGGAGGATGATTCTGGCTGATACAGAGGAGGAAAGGCGGGATGCGCTATCATCCTTATTATCCTATCAAAAAGAAGACTTTAGGGCTCTCTATGAAATTATGGGGCATAGGCCTGTAACCATACGGCTGTTGGACCCGCCGCTCCATGAATTCCTTCCCCATACCCAGGAGGAAGTTCATGAACTTTCCTCTCAAATTCATGTGCCCTATGAAAAATTGGAAAAAAAGGCGCAAGAGCTTCACGAATTCAATCCAATGATGGGACATCGGGGGTGCCGCCTTGCTGTAACATATCCGGAAATTGCAGAGATGCAGACAGAGGCCATCATAAGAGCTGCCATTGAAGTGAGGAAAGAAAAAAACTTAGATCTTATACCGGAAATTATGATTCCTCTGGCAGGGATGAAAAGAGAACTGGCAGAAGTAAAAGAAACAGTGGTAAGGACTGCAGAGAAAATAATGGAGCAGGAAAGGGAACAATTTGATTATCTGGTAGGAACCATGATTGAAATTCCCCGGGCAGCTCTTACTGCTGATGAAATCGCCCAGGAAGCGGAATTTTTCTCATTTGGCACAAACGATCTGACTCAGCTGACCTATGGTTTTTCAAGAGATGATGCAGGAGGTATCATTAAGGAATACATAGAAAAAGGAATTTTACCAGGGGACCCGTTCCAGTCAATTGACCGAAACGGTGTAGGAAGGTTGGTTGAGACAGGCGTACAAAAGGGAAAAAGCGTAAGGCCGGACCTTCATTTAGGAATTTGCGGAGAACATGGAGGCGATCCGGATTCCATTGCGTTTTGTGATGAGATCGGTCTGGACTACGTGTCCTGCTCGCCATTCCGTGTACCGGCAGCAAGGCTGGCTGCAGCCCAGGCAAAGATCAAGAACCTGGCCCATAACACAGAAAGGAGACTCGGAATATGGAAGCAAACAAAAAATTCAAACGAGTACTAGT
>CAUEYG010000410.1 GCA_959021945.1 uncultured Eubacteriales bacterium
AAGTGTGTACAAATTGCAATTTCTTTCCAGACTGTACACATTTTCCGGGCTCGTCTCTGCTCGCCGGACAGGTCCCGGAGCCCAAAGTGTGCGCAGAATGCAACTTTTCATCAAATTGTACACACTTTGCAGGCGCGTCCCTGCTCGCCGACCAGGTCCCAGGGCCGAAAGCGTGTACAAAGTGCAATTTCTTTCCAAATTGTACACATTTTCCCGGCGCGTCCCTACTCGCCGGACAGGCTCCGACAGCGAAAGTGTGCACAAAGTGCAGCTTTTCATCAAACTGTACACTTAATCCGTTTCTTGGGATCTGCTATATTCTCTGATGGCCTCAACAGCATGGTCAATATGCTTTGCCAAGGGAACATCCTCCACACTTACTACATGGATATGACAGCGGTTAATAGGGAGCAGCACTTTATAAGTATGACTTCCTCCAATGGCAGCTGCCATAGCCGGGGTCAGCTCTCCCATCATAGAGTTGGCATTTAAAATACCAATTACTCCCACCACAAGATCTACGTGCTCCATATTATGTACAATGGCATTTTCACCGGTAGCCCCATCGTCAGCTCCTGCCCGGAGCATTTGGCCCGTTGCCACAGAATTCGTTCCAAGAGCAATCACTCTGGTTTGGGGCATAGCCGCTTTGATTCGTTCAACAATGGCTTTTCCGATTCCGCCGCCTTGTCCATCTACTACTGCAATAATCATCGTCTGTCCTCCAATCTAAAAAATAGGAATCCTGCCCGGGCTGCCTGGGCCGCCCGGATGCCGGGTTTTCATCAACCCGCAACAGCATTCACATTAGAAAAAATTTATCGTATTTCGAAAGCATAAAGAAAGAATCTGCTAGTAGATCAGATTGCTTTTCAGCTTTTCAAAGGCTTCTACCCTCATATTGCGCACCTTTTGGCGGGAATTGCCAGAGGGCGCCAAAATCCCCAGACCAATATTTGTAAGCTGTTTTTTACAGCGCTTTCTCTCTGTAGCCCGTTCTTCAATGGATTCCACCTTTTCTGTCTTGAGGAGCACAGTCTTCTTTGTATATCCGCCGCAGGACAAAGAGATCACCGTGCCGTTTCCTGAAATAGACGTATTTCCGTATTCAAACAGCACAGAACCTGCTGCCAGAAGAAGGATAGCTATGCCTGCCGCCACAATGCACCAACGGATTACAGGATAAACCGGCCACGGAAACATAGCTGCCAAACAAAGAAATAAGGCAAAAAAGAACCTGCCGCAAAGGAAAAAATAGGGGAGCGCCTTAACTTCTGTTCCCATACGCGTCTGCCGGGCCTTTACCTCCGGCAAAAAACGCTCTAAAAAATCGTATAATTTCTCCTGCCTCATCACCGGATACAAAACAGCCGTCTCCTGTTGGTTATCCTGGCCTGCACCGCCATAACCCACTGCAAACACTTCCAGGGTCCCCCGCTTAAACGCCCGCATAAACAGGGACTGATTGTAAGAAATTCCGCTAATTTTTTCTTTCATCAAAGTATGAGTCTTTCGCGTCAGCAGCCCATATTCAATAAAAATAGAAGACTCCCTGTTTGTAACACGAAATCCGTAATACTTAACTGTACTCAGGGCCACGCTGACTAGTACGCCAATTAAATACAGGGCTAAGATCATTGATCCGATCAAAATAGGCCCGGAAAGGCTAAGGGCATATTCTAAAATTACCGCTTCCCCATCTACACGCTTTTCCAGAAAAAGCTTTGAAAAAATACTGACAGCTACGCCGCCGTAAGCGAAAAGCTGAACAACAATAAACACCTTGGACCGCAGCAGCCCCATGAGAAAAAGCTCCCCCACAGATGCCACAATCGTATTGCCGCTGGTATCTTCTGAGATACGGTTGTCATGCAGCTCCTGATCCGGCTGTCGGTGTTTTGCCAGCAAGAGACCTTTTACCTTAATTGCGTCATCCACCTTCAGTACCATATTGATCTTACCTGAATTCTCACCGCTGATGCTGCTGGCATTGTCAACATGGACGCTGTAAACCTTTGCAATCTGGAAAATAAAGCCTTGGGTAAAATCAACGGTTGTAATGTTGGAAAGGGGCACTTCCTGTTTCTTTTTTCTGAGCCAGCCGCTTTCCACGTAGAGACTATTTTCATCAATGCTGTAATAAGTGCACAAATACTGGACAAGTCTGCTGATGGGCGCAAAGAGCACTACCACCAGTAAAGCGCTGTTTTGCCATAAGATTTGAGAATCTCTCATGATCAAATACAAAAAAGCTGCGCCGACAAGCAGACCAAAGTCGCGGAAAAAGCGCTCAAAGATAAACATGAAATGTCCCCTTCTTGGTCCAAACTTCACTTGATCCCCTCCTGACACCGGCCCCCTGTTTGGGCTGCTTCTTTTACTTCTCTTTCCAGGCGTGTATACAGCTTTGACTTCAAGTTCTCTGCAATTTCATCAGCTGCTGTCCTGTCCAGACATTGGATTTTAAAACTGCTGCTTGCCAGTGATATTTCCACATCATAAAGGCCTAGCTTTCGGTTGATGGGACCCTGGCTCACCGTTATATGCTGGATTCGGATGATGGGAATAATGGTATTGGTAATGAAAAAGATTCCATGGCGCAGATCCACTTTATCTTCGGTAATGAAATAGCCCCATTGCCCATATTCGATCAGGGGATAGACAATCAGGCCCACC
>CAUEYG010000411.1 GCA_959021945.1 uncultured Eubacteriales bacterium
CTGAAAGCCGGAGACAAGGTAAAAGTCAGCTTGAGGTTCAGAGGCAGAGAAAGAGATTACACCAGTAAGGGCATGGACGTTATGAAACGTTTTGCAGAGGTCGTGGCTGAAACAGGTGAAATGGAAAAAAGACCTTCCTTTGAAGGGCGAAGCCTTATTATGATTCTGGCACCTAAAACGGATAAAAAGTAAGATATTGAAATATTAACATAGGAGGAATTGATTACCATGGCAAAGAACAAGATGAAGTCTCACAGAGGCGCATGCAAGAGATTTAAATTAACCGGTTCCGGTAAAGTGAAGAGAAACAAGGCATACAAAAGCCATATTCTTACAAAGAAAAGCCCTAAGAGAAAAAGAGGCCTAAGAAAAGCTACAACTTTAACAAGTGCGGATCTGAAGAGAATCAAATCTGTTTTAAGCAAGTAATGCAGGAGGTAAGATAAATGGCAAGAGTAAAAAAAGGCGTAAACGCTCATAAGAGACATAAAAAGATATTAAAGCAGGCAAAAGGTTTTTACGGACAGAAGAGCAAAGTGTTCAGAGCTGCTAACCCGGCAGTTATGAGATCCCTGCGCTCTGCATATGTTGGCAGAAAAAATAAGAAAAGAGAATACAGAAAACTGTGGATCGCAAGAATTAATGCGGGCGCAAGAATGAATGGAATCTCTTACAGCAGACTGATGGATGGTCTGAAAAAATCCGGCATCGAAATCAACAGAAAGATGCTTTCTGAGATGGCAATCCACGATGCTCCGGCTTTTGCTCAGCTGTGTGAAACTGCAAAGAACGCAGTGAAATAAAGCAGCCAATACAGATTAAATCGTTGGACGAATAGGATGAGAGGACCCCTTGCAGCACGGAATGTGCCGCTAAGGGGTTTTTTGCATTCAGACCATAAAAAAAGAAAAAAATCGACATGACGTTTTGACAAAAAACAACCCCCTTTAAGGCTATAATCGAAAGACAGAGCCAAAGAGGGGGGATTTCATTGACTGTTTACGGAGAGTTTTTATTTCTGGAAAATTTTATAACAGGACTCATTATTCTGGTTCTCACCGGAAAATTATGCGCCCGTAAACGGAGCTGGTCAGGGCTGATTTTGGGATCGCTGATGTGCGGTGCATACGCGTTTGTACTCTTTATTCCCATGATATGGCTGATTGCTCTGACAGGAAAGCTGGCCTTTTCTTTGGCTGTCATTTTAGCTGCTTTTGGTTATGGGGGCAGACAAGTCTATTTAAAAACAGTAGGTGTTTTTTATTTAGTAAGCTTTCTCATGGGGGGCATTACTGTGGGACTCATGTATGCCATGAAAGTGCCGGGCCTGGCCGCCAATGGGAGTGTTTATCTTCACGGTGTTACATACCTTCAAGTGGCGGCCGGAGTTCTGGTTACTTATGTCTTGGGCAGCTGGCTGACAGAATTTATCAAAAGCAAACTGCAAAAAGACAAGGTCTTTACAGACATGGAAGTGGAAATTGCAGAAAAGAAATGGGAAATCAGAGCTTTTGTGGATACGGGAAATTTTTTAAGAGATCCCATATCAGGCAGCCCGGCCGCCGTTTTGTCTGCCTCCTGTGGACAAAGGATTCTGGACGAACTAAAGGAACTGCCGGCAAGCCGCAGCTGTGTTATCCCTTATCGTTCTGTAGGACAAAAAGGCATTTTGCAGGGAGTAAGACCGGACCGAGTAATGGTTGCGGGAAAACCGATTAAAAAGATTGTATTAGCAATCAGCAAAGAAGATTTTGCTTGCTGGAAGGGGACAGAGCCTTATGAAGTTTTGTTGCAGCAGCAGATTATAGAGGAGGGAGTATTAGAAAATGCAGAATGAGTACATATTAAAGACCAGGTCCCTATGGGAAGTAATAAAACGGGTGCTTCGAGCCCTGCTGCGGCATAATGAGGAAATTCCGGACATTCATTACATCGGTGGCAGTGATGTCCTGCCTCCACCCCTGGACCCTGATGAAGAACGAAAGGCTCTGGAAGCCTTTATGGCAGGCAGTGAAGAGGCAAGAGCACTGCTCATTGAGCACAATCTCAGACTGGTTGTTTATATTGCCAAAAAGTTTGAAAACGCAGGGGTAAATGTAGAAGATCTGATTTCCATCGGAACCATTGGCCTGATTAAGGCAGTAAACACCTTTAAGATGGATAAAAACATAAAATTAGCCACTTATGCGTCTCGCTGCATTGAAAATGAAATTCTCATGTATCTAAGGCGAAACAACAAAACAAAGGGTGATGTTTCCTTAGATGAGCCTCTTAATGTAGACTGGGATGGAAATGAACTCTTGCTTTCTGATATTTTAGGTACAGACAATGACATTGTCTATACTCATATTGAAGAAGAAGTTAACAAAAATCTTTTGGATTATGCGATGAACAAGCTGTCCAGAAGAGAAAAGGAAATTATGGAAATGCGCTTTGGTCTTGCTGGAGGAAAAGAGATGACGCAAAAGGAAGTTGCCGATCAAATGGGGATTTCCCAATCCTATATTTCCAGGCTGGAAAAGAAAATTATCCATCGGCTCCAAAGGGAGATCAAGAAATTGGGGTAAAAAAAGACCGATCAACAAAACTATCATAACATAGAATGTTGATCGGTTTTTTCAAGGGTTGTTATAATTAGCTGACAGCTTCTTTTGTATCAGA
>CAUEYG010000412.1 GCA_959021945.1 uncultured Eubacteriales bacterium
TTTGACTTGTCTTTGTACTCTTTCTTGTTTTTTACGCCGTAAATCACATTTTTTCCTACGGTCATATTGGGAAAGAGCGCATAATTTTGAAACAAATAGCCGATTTCTCTTTTTTTTACCGGAACATTAGTTTTTCCATCAAAGACTAACCTGTCATCAATTTTGATCAATCCTTCGTCAGGACTTTTCAGTCCTGAAATACAGTTGAGCACTGTCGTCTTACCGGCTCCTGACTCTCCTTGGATAACCAGCACACCTTTTTCAAAAGAATACTCCACATCCACGGAAAAACGGTCCAGCTTTTTTTTAATTTTAAAATATGTACCCATACTCGTTTGCTATACCTTGTAGTTTTTCTTTTTCAACCATGCATTGAGCCCAAAAATTAATAGGAAACTAAACAAGGTCATAACTACAACCAAAGTGTTAGCCTTGTCTTCTTTTCCCGTAGCTACTGCGTAGTAAATAGCTGTTGGGATGGTCTGCGTCTGCCCTTCGATATTGCCTGCCAGCATAAGGGTAGCTCCAAATTCTCCCATTGCTCTGGCAAAAGTAAGAACAATACCGCTGACAATCCCTGGCCTTGCTAAAGGAAATAAAACAGTCCAAAAGGTTTTCCATTCACTGCTTCCCAAAGTGTGAGCGGCCAGCTCATAAGTCTCGTCCACACTCTGAAATGCGGCTTTGGCGTTTTGGTACATGAGCGGCAGCGCCACAACGCATGCTGCAATGACACAGGCAATCCAAGTAAACACTACCTGAACCCCAAATGTATCCAAAAGGAAAGTACCCAAAGGTCCTCTTTTCCCAAAGACTTTTAATAACAGATACCCTACTATGGAAGGGGGGAGAACCATGGGAAGAATCAAAATGGTTTCCCATATGCTCTTCCCCGGAATTCTCTTTTTTGTCAGTATGTAGGCAAAGAACACCCCTAACATAAAGGCAAATATGGTCGCTATTGTAGCAACTTTTATTGATAAAAGTACTGGACCCAACATCAGACTATTTTACCGAAAATCCGTATTTCTCAAACACGCCTTTGGCATAGTCTGTCTGCAGATAATCGTAAAACTGTGCAGTAGCTTCGGCTTCTTTGGAATCCTTCATAATAGCTGCCGGATACACAATTGGATCATGCAGACTGCTGTCCACATCAGCAATAATTTCCCCTTTTCCATCCTCCAACATCAGAGCATCTGTTCTGTATACAAATCCGCATTCAGCATCGCCGGTTTCTACATAATTCAGAACGGCCCTTACGTCTTTGGCTTTTACAATCTTATCTTGCACTTTGTCAGTAATCTTTAAAGAGTCGAAAACCTGAGTCGCATACTTACCTGCAGGAACTGTTTCCGGTTCGCCAATGGCAATCTGCTTTACAGTATCGGTTGTCAGAGCATCCATGCTCACCTTATCAGCAGCTTCCTGGGTTGCAATTAAGGTCAGTGTATTGCCCAGCAAATCTTTTCTTGACTCTTTATCAATAAAGTCCCCATCTTCCAGCTCGTCCATATTTTTCTTAGATGCAGAAATAAACAAATCACATGGGGAGCCTCCCTTGATCTGCTGTACCAGGTCTCCGGAACCTGCATAACTGGTTGTAATCTTATCGCTGCAGTCTTTATTATACTCTTTGATAATTTCATCCAGAGCATCCGTCAGGCTGGCTGCTGCTAATACAACAATCTCTTTTCCACTGTCACCGGACGCTGCGTCATCAGAGTTGCCTGAGTCTCCGCATCCAGCAAATACACTGGCAACCAACAGCATTAAAGCCAGCATCAAACTAATCTTTTTTACTTTCATGATCATTCCTCCTGCTTAACAAGCAATCTTACCTTTAATTATAATCGTTCACAGTAAAGGATTATATCATATCTCCTCCTTACTCCATGTTGTCCAAGTAACATTTTCCAAATTTTTTTTATTATTAAAAAGATTAGAGGCTGTATCTCTTTATTTTTGCAGCTCTCCCAGCCTAAGCTGGCCGCAGGCTGCTTGAATATCGGCTCCAAGCTCTCGCCTTATAGTAGTCGGCACACCTTGCTTTTCCAAGTATTGCGCAATTTCAGCCGCCCGTTTTCTGCTGCTTGCGGAAAGGTCCGTTTCTTTCACTTCATTGAGAGGGATCAAATTAACATGACAGAGCATGCCCTTTAGTTTTTTTGCCAAAATGTCAATCTGCTCTTTTGTATCCGTCTTTCCTTTGACCAATGCGTATTCAAAGGTCACTCTCCTGCCTGTTTGCCTCCCATACTCCCTGCATGTATCGATTAATTGGTCTACAGGATATTTTTTATTAACAGGCATCATAGAGCTTCGCAGCACATCATCTGCGCTGTGCAGGGAAACGGCTAAATTGACTTGTTTCATCTCTTTGGCAAAGGCTTTTATTTGGGGAATCATGCCACAGGTAGAAACCGTCATATTTCTCAGACTGATTCCCAGACCTTCTTTTTCATGTATATTCTTGAGAAAGGAAAGGAGGTTCTCATAGTTGTCAAAGGGTTCCCCGGTTCCCATCACTACTACATGATTAATTTTTTCTCCCGTGTCTTTTTCAGTGGTAAGAATCTGCCCTACCATTTCTCCCGGCGTCAGACCGCGCCGCAGTCCATCTAATCCTGAGGCACAAAAATGGCAGCCCATACGGCATCC
>CAUEYG010000413.1 GCA_959021945.1 uncultured Eubacteriales bacterium
GAAAACAGTTGGGCGCTAATGAGCAATTATCAAAACCGGAAATCGGACATTTGGTAGCTGTAATTGATCATCTTCTTGAGGAGGGAGAAAAGTAATGGACAAGTGCGTAGTAAGGCGGGCAATTAAAGAAGCGGAAACAGAAAAGATCATTGGATATGAGCTTTTTTTCCAGGGAGGCAGCGACGCTCTCTATGAACAGTCTGAAACAGCGGCTGCTGACACCATATCTGAATTCTTTATGAACAACAGCCATAAAATTTTCAGCGATAAGAAGATTTTTATTACCTTCACTCCTTCGCTGCTATTTCGAAATACAGCCAGAGTGTTTGAAAAAGATAAAGTCATTATCCAGATTGAAGATAATTTGATTATCCATCCCCTGGCAATGCCGATCATTAAAAAATATTACAATGAAGGATATAAATTTGCTATAAACGATTTTCAGTTTTCTCCTAAGTATTTTAGCTTTTTGGAATACGCAGATTATATTCGGCTGACAGTAGGCGAAAACCCTACGGAACAGGAACTCCATTCCCTGGAAAATATCATTCGGATGACGAAAGGCTTTGGGAAAAAATGTATTGCTACAGAGCTGGACACCAAAGGCGCTTATGAAAATGCGCTGAAACTAGGCGTGGACTATTTGGAGGGCGGCTATATTGCAGAAACCCTTACTACAAAGGCTGATAAAATTACGTATATGCAGGGGAACTTTTTCCAATTAGTAGTGGCAGTTGCAAAAGACGAACCGGATATGGCGGAAATTGAAGAAATTGTCAGCCGTGACGCAGGGCTTACCTATGCTCTCTTGAAGCTGGTTAACTCTGCATATTTTGCCCTGAGAAGAAGGACCGCTTCCATCCGTCAGGCATTAATGACACTGGGTATCGGCCAGTTGAGACAATGGGTTTACATGCTCAGTTTCCATACAGAGCAAACGGATGGCTCAGAAGAAATGTTAAAACTATCCTTCCTGAGAGCTACATTTGCTCAGGCCCTGGTTCCGTGCATCCCTGAGTGTCCAATTGCAAAATCAGAAGCCTATATGATGGGAATGTTTTCTACCCTGGATTATATGGTTGACGCACCGCTTGAAGAACTTTTGGCAGAAATTCCAATGTCAGAAGAGATCAAAGCGGCTCTTATCAGCGGTGAGGGCACTGCAGGAAAACTTCAGCAGCTTGTGATCTGTTATGAAAAGGCTGACTGGAAAAAGTGTACTGTTCTGGCAGACGAGCTGGGCATTCAGATTTCTTTACTCTCACAGATTTATATCAATTGTGTAGAGGAGGTCAACGGCATTTGGGAGAACCTTACTACTGACTATTCAAGGCCGGGCGAAACAAAGGCCTTTAAAGATATCGAAGAGAGCCGTGAACATATTGAGGATGTACTGCAATAATTACTTGGGATGATGGAAATAAACGGTAGATGGAGGGATGAATTTGGCTATCACAATCGTACTTACCAATCAAAAAGGCGGAGTCGGCAAGACTACGACTACAAGTGCACTGGCTGCCGGACTGGGGAAAAAAGGGTGCAAGGTATTGGCTCTGGACCTGGACCCTCAGGGAAATCTGGGGTTTAGTCTGGGGCTGGATATTGATGAAGGGCATACGATTTATGACGTTTTAACGGATGACGTGCCTATGAAAGAGGCAATTCAGGAAACAGAATACTGCGATCTCATCCCTTCCAATATCCTTCTCAGTGAAGCGGAGATCGCCTTTCAGAGTGAAAGCAGAGAATTATTGCTAAAAAAGGCATTGGCTCCGGTGCTTGACCATTATGATTTTGTTGTTATTGATACGCCTCCGGCCCTGAATATTTTGACTTTAAACGGATACGCAGCAGCAGATCACCTGATTATACCTATGGCATCGGAAATTCTCAGCCTGGTGGGATTGGTACAGCTGCAGGAAACCGTAGAAGCTGTCAAAGCATCTGTTAACCCATCTCTCAATGTTTTGGGAATCTTACTGACCAAGTTTAATAAAAGGACGAACCTGGCTAAAGATGTTTTAGAAATGGCAGAGACCATTGCGGCTCAGGCAGAATCAAGTGTCTTTGACGCTAAAATTCGCACCAGCGTTTCTGCTGCTGAAGCGCCCGCCCATGGAATGTGTATTTTGGACTACGCGCCAAAATCAAACCCGGCGAAGGACTATCAACAATTTGTCAATGAAGTATATGAAAAAATAAAGGCTTAGGAGGAACGGCTATGGCAAAAAAAACCAATAAAACGGATCATGTGTTGAATTTGCTGTCTGGGGGCAGCAAAAAAAATGGGTCCGATAAAAATGGAAAGGGCGCGCCGCCGGTAGACTTGAGAAAAAAAGAACCCGAAGAGCCGGAAGAAATAGCAGTACAAGCTTCGGAGGAAGATTTGAAAGTTGTTTCCGGTTCAGAAGAGGTTCCTGAAGTTTCTATCGTGCATACATCCAGTGAAGAAAGCCCCATAGCTGAGTCAGTTAAAAATTCTTTGGAAGCGGAGCTGGACTCCTATTTGAAGGAAAAAGAAGAGAAGGGAAAGGCGCAGCCTCTCGTTGAGTCAGAAGAGGAAGCGATGCTGAGGGAAGAAGCAGAACGCAAGGAAGAGATGGATCTGCCGGATCTCCCAGATTTGCCCTATGATTCTCATAAGCCGCATCTGCCG
>CAUEYG010000414.1 GCA_959021945.1 uncultured Eubacteriales bacterium
TGAAATTTGCCGATCTTCCCGTTTTTGTCAGCGCCGGTAAAAGCACCTTTTTCATAGCCAAATAATTCGCTTTCCAGGAGCATTTCGGGAATCGCCGCGCAGTTTATAGAAATAAAAGGATGTTCTGCTCTGGGGCTTTCCTTATGAATGGCCCGGGCCAAAAGGTCTTTTCCTGTACCGCTTTCTCCGGTAATGAGAATGGTGGAATCGCTTTGGGAGACTTGCAGAGCTCTCTTTTTTACGTTTTCCATGGCATCGCTGATACTGATAATCCTGCTAAAGGATGCGCTGTCATCCCGGGAGGATAATAAAGAGGAGAGTTTGTTTTCCAAGTGCATATTGTTTTGCGACAGGACCAGTTTTCCCGCTATTAATTCAGCCATAATGCGCAGAAAGGTTACCAGCTCTCCTGTTTTGTGAAGCATCCGTGACCGCTGCTGCTGGGTAAAGGCAATGAGGCCGATCAACCCTACTGTGTGTTGCTCTACCTTAATGGGACAGCAGATTTCCGCCAGCTCCTTTTCCTTGGCAGCATAGAGGGGATCGGAATCAGGTTCAAAAGATAAATATTCCTGCCCGTTTTTCAGACAATCTGCGTAAACCAGAGAGGAATTCAAATTCCCATCCTCCTCATAACACCCGATTTTTTCTGCATACCTTCCTGTGCCTCCTATAATCCTTAAGGTTTCATCTACAATTTCTGTTTCCAGATCAAGAGCTGCTGTAATGGCTCTTGCGGCCTGCTGCACGGTATCCTGAATCAAGAATAGAGACATCTTTTGTTCCCTCCTTTTCGATAGTAGTATCATAACAGATATTTTCAAAACTGACAATTAATGTTGTCAATTTTGAAAATGTTGAAAATAAAAAAACGGATACTGGTTGTAATTTACAGGCTTATAACATTGGCACGATACTTGCTATAAATAAAAGCAGCAGTTATTTGTTAGAAAAGAAAAAGGAGAACGTAAAGATGATTACAGATAAGAAAAGTCCTTATAGAATGGTAACCGATGAACAGCTGGCAAGGCTGAGGGCTCGTGAAGATGAAACCTTTCATAAAAGAACCCGGAAAAGCAAAGCGGCGTTTGAGAAAGCTCATGAAAATTTACTCAACGGAGTGCCAATGCCCTGGATGGGAGACTGGGGAACAACCCATCCTGTTTTTTTAGAAAGGGCGCAGGGAAATCGCTGTTATGATATTGATGGAAACGAATACGTTGATTTTTGCCTGGGGGATACCGGCGCTATGTTTGGACATTCTCCTGAAGCGACAGCAAAGAAAGTGGCGGAACAGGCAAAACGGGGAATCACCACTATGATGCCTACTCTGGATGCTCTGGAAATCGGAAAAGAGTTGGAAAACCGGTTTGGGCTTCCCACCTGGCAGGTGGCAATGACTGCCACAGAGGCAAACCGCTATGTAATCCGAAATGCCAGGGCTCTGACTCAGCGGCCAAAGATTTTAGTTATGCAGGAATGTTATCATGGAAGCTTGGATGAATCTCTGCCCCACATTAATGAAGAGGGAAAGCTGGCTCTGCGGACAGATTATGATTCCAATCCAGGGCTTCCAAAAGATCAATTGACGAGAGTGGTTGAGTTTAATGATTTGGAGGCTGCCGAAAGGGAGTTGGCATACGAGGACTGCGCTGCTGTTTTGTTGGAGCCGGTAATGACCAACTGCGGTATGGTGCTTCCAGAAGACGGCTATTTGGAAGGGCTGCGGGAATTGTGTACCAAATACGGTACTTATATGATTATCGATGAGACCCACACTTTATCCAATGGATATGGAGGGTATACCAGAGCCCACGGTTTAAAACCTGATTTTGTCACCTTGGGAAAATCCATAGCAGGAGGAATTCCTGTGGCAGTATACGGTTTTACAAAAGAAATTACAGATAAAATCAATGAGACATACGGCAATGCAGGAGTATCTGATCCTATGGGTATTGGCGGTACTCTGGCAGCAAACCAGTTTGCCATTGCAGCAATGAGAGAGACCCTGACCAATGTTGCGACAGAAGAGGCTTTTGAAACGATGTTCAGAGGGCAGAATCGGCTTTCTGATGGATTGGAAGCAGTGTTGAAAAAGTATGATATTCCTTGGAGCCTAACTCGCTCCGGTGCAAGGTGTGAGCTGCAGTTTATGCCGAATCTTCCTAAAAATGGAACAGATGCGAAGGACCATTTTGACTGGCAGCTGATGTATTACACCCATGTGTATCTTTCCAACCGAGGCATATTGATTACTCCTTTTCACAACATGATGCTGGTGTCACCTGTAACCTCAGATGCTGATATTGACCGGATGATTCAAGGGTGGGACGACTGCCTGAAGGAGCTGTCAGAGGTGAGCAGAGCAAATAAGTGAGAAACCAGTATGAAAGGTTGTGTTATGAAAACCGCAAACTAATACAAACAATACGGTTGATTTACAGCAAATAAAATGATATATTGAATGTGTAGTAAGTTACTAGGAAATGTAGCCAAAGGAAAAGAGGGATAACAATGAAAGGCGCTACAAAGCATTCAATGGTTAAAACGATAGAGTCAATCCGCACCACTTATCATCAGTGCAGTAAGCTGATGGATGATGTGAGGGACATAAGATTCGGCAGGTATGGCATGAATTAGACTCGTATTACTACA
>CAUEYG010000415.1 GCA_959021945.1 uncultured Eubacteriales bacterium
CTATCCAAAGATTCTTTTGTTGGCAGAGGTGCATCGTTCCAATTGGCAGGGAACCAGCCCATTCCCCGGATTCGTGTATACTCAGGGTGCTCCCCAGCGTATTTTTTAATCATTTCCACACATTCTGCCTCTGAGACTGACTCTGCAATTTCCGTGCACATATAATCGCTGGCAGAAATGGCTCCCGAAAAATAATGCATATGGGCGTCAATAAAAGCCGGCATCACCAACTTGTCCCCGCAGTCTCTCCTTTTTGTCTCTGGGCCGTCATAAAGAGCCGTGTCCGGGCCTGTATAAAGAATCCTGTTATCCTTGACTGCCACAATGCCGTCAAAAGGCTCCTGCTCTTTTCCGTTAAAAATAGTTTTACTTTTTAAGATAAAATCCGCTTTCATAGATACCTCCTGCATACTAACTCATACTGATGATCCCTGCTGCCGCAAAGCAGATCACGGACAGCACTGCAGATCCTAAAATATATGGCGCTACCACTTTAATTTGTGTCATATTGGAAATCCCTGTTCCTGCTGATGTCATAAATACTGCATCTGAATAAAAACAGAATTTGCTGCCAAAAGCCACCCCGGACATGACTGCCGCGATGACAAGGGCCGGGTCCAGTCCCAAGCTCATGCTGAGAGGCACAAAGATTGGAATTGTAATGAGAATCAGCACCCAAAAGCTTGCTGCTGCAAAAGCCACCAGGCTGACAATAATAAAGACAAAGGCCGGGACTGCAGCGTACATACTTTCTGGAATCAGGCTCTGCATCCCTCCGATCAAGAACTCAGCAAAACCCATCTCTGTATTGGCGATATTCAGTACATAGGCAAAGCAAATGACAATGGAAAGGGGCACCATAGATGTAATGCCTTCAAACAGGGTGTCCATAAATTCGGTAAGGGTCATAATCCTTTGCGCCAGGTAAAGCACCAGCTGCACAGCCAACGCAATGAGGATTCCGCTCACCACATCACTGCCGCAGAGGAACATTCCTGCAACCAGAGCGATAATGGGGATAAAAAAGTTGAGAGGAGAGCTGGACTTTACGTTCTCAGCATCATCGCTTCCCATATTGACAATGGATGCGCCTACTTTTTCTTCCACCAGCAGAGGGCCTCCTGCATCCACCCGCTCATAAGCTTTTTTCAGCAGCCCCACTTTCGGCAGGATGCCAAGGCCAACCAACAAGCAAACGAGAATAGCAATCCAAGGGAAAAACATATAAGGGAGCGCCCGCAGATAATCGCTGAATGTAAGCCCCTGTTCTCCCATACAGCCTACAGCAAAGGAGGCCCAGCTTGTAAAGGGAATTAACACGCAGACGCAGGCTCCCATTGAGTTGACCCCATAAGCCAAATGTTCTCTTGGTATGCGATTTCGATCCGTAGTCTCCTTCATGGAAAAAGAAACGGCCAGAACATTCAGGTAATCATCTACAAACATGATGATCCCCATGATCCATGTAACAAAAAGTGATTTTTTTCTTGTATTGGCGAATTTCCCGATAATATCTGAGAACCCTAAAAGCGCGCCGGACTTTTCAAACAGCTTGATCATTCCCCCAAAGCCTAAAAGAATCATCAGTAAAAACTGAAAAGATTCATTTGAAATAGATGCGTAGATCATTTTCAAATAGTTTGAAAAGAACCCTTGCTTGTAAACGAGAATAGCGCCGATCAGAGATGATAGAATAATCATTTCCGGCATCTTTTTTGTAATCAAAGCGCCTATAATCAGTACTGCGATTGGTATACATGAAATGATTCCGTATTCCATAATTTTACCTCCTAAAAAATATTGATTGCACGGTCATGACTGATGCAAGTAAAGCTTATCAATTATCTGAAAATTCCTAAATTATTTATTTTGACTATTTTTCTGACTATTTAGCGAAAAACTATCCAAAAGGAGTAAGAGAATTATTAAAATGGAGTATTAATTAATGCTGCTGTTTATGTTTTACTAAAATGGGGATAAGCCATCCGGCCTTGGGATAAAACAAGAAGAGAAAGGAGTTGTATCGCAATTATGTTAGAAAAAAATGATATTATGCTCATCAGTTCTATCATTCATAAGATTTATAATATTGATGATTTTAATGAAATGAGAAGGTCTGTCCTAGAAGCCATCGGTTTTTTAATTCCTTTTGATACTGCCGGTTTTTTTCTGGCTTCTTCTGAAACATCGTACAAGCTGACGGACCCTGTAGCGCTCAATGTCAGCAAGGAAGAGCTGGAAAAATATCTGATAAAATACCAGGAGCTGGACTATACCAGATGGACTTTTGCAGCGCCGGCAGGAAAAGCTTATCGTGAAACAGATCTGCTAGAGGACCGCACCAGAATGAATACCTCTTATTATCGTGAGATGTTCACAGCTCTGGATATGCACTATTCCATGCTTTTAACCATTATTCACAAGGGACGTTTTCTCGGCGTTATCAATCTGTTTCGCAAAAAGGAGCACGGGGATTTTTCTGACAAAGAAGCATTTTTGTTTGAACTTTTAGGGAGCCATCTGAACCAGCGGCTTTTTCGGGCCCTTTCCCCTGACGGCAAGCAGTTGGACCGCCACTTGTCCAAAAAAGAGTTAATTGAAGCTTATCATTTGACTTTAAGAGAAACAGAAATTACCAATATGCTCCT
>CAUEYG010000416.1 GCA_959021945.1 uncultured Eubacteriales bacterium
ACAGGATTTGGCAAGAAGGAAGGCTTTCACAAACAGAAACTTTATTGAGGAAAGCCTTCTTTTTACAATAGGGAGACTGATTAATGGGTGAAAATGATGAATCATACCAGCGTCCCTTCCAAAGGGAGACATAAAAAACAGATTTTCATAGGTATTGCTCTTCTTGCAATCCTGGCAGCTTGTATAGCAGGATTTTTCCTTTATCAAAACAGCCAAAAGCAAGCCCAATATCAAGGAAAACTGCAAACAGCAAATAAGTATCTGCAGAGCCTGGATTATGAAAAGGCGGAAGCCGCATACTTGGAGGCCATTGCTATTGAACCAAAGAAAGAGAAGGCTTATTTGAAACTGGCGGAAACCTACGTGAAACAGGATAAACATAAAAAGGCAGTAGATATACTCAAAAAGGGAAAAGAAGAGACCGGAAACGCTGCTTTTGAGTCGGAAATTCAAGCGATTGAAAAAGAAGCAGAGACCGGGAGCACCGCTGCACAGTATAGTGCTTATTATGATTTATGCATGGAATACCGGGAAAAGTATGGGGAACCTGGATGGAAAAAACATCCATTTTCTGATCCATCTGATGATGCTTTTGATCTAGCAGGGCTTTGTGTTACTCAGCTGATCGATTTTAATGGTGACGGAAACGAGGAACTGCTTTTAGGATATGCCAATGAAAAAACAACAGAAGGTGTAGGAACTAGCTACTATCAATATGAGGTATGGGCGTGGAAAGATTCAAAAATAGTGAATGTGCTGCCTGCAACTATGATTAATGGTCAAGAGGCTAGCTTTGGATGGATTGAAATTGCTATAGATAAAGAAGGAATCAAATATCTCGTAGTGGACCGTGATTCTTTGGTACAATATTTGAGATACGAAAATGACATCTTTACGTCCAAATATGAATACGAAATAATATATCCGGAATATGGTAATGTCTTTACTCATCGGGTTAATGACCAAACTTTTTCCTCTTGGGAAGAAGCAGAATTTGCGATGAAAAAAATATTTCCCCAAAGAAGCGAACTGTTTATTGAGGATGAACCTTTAGCTTATGAAACGGGAGAAGGAGCCTTTTATATCAAGTGGCTGTATCTTCCTCAATCCTATGTAGAGGCAGTAGTGGAAGACACTAACAGAGTCGTAGAAATGCTTAAAGATCGTAAGACAGAGACCGACCAGACAGAAGAGACAAGATAAAACAGATTGTCAATGGTGAAAGGGAAGGAAATCATGAGATGCAGCAAATGTACCACAGAAAATAAAGACTTTGCAGCCTACTGCAAGAAGTGCGGTTCACCTCTTGGAGAGACTGATGTGCACCGCAATCGAAAGAAACCTTTTTTTATGATAATTATCGCTTTGCTGATTGCGGCGGCCTGTGCGGCCAGCATTACTCTTTACTTGAATAGCAGAAAAGCAGCAAATTATAATGGACAGCTGGATACAGCGGGCAAATATTTGCAGAAGATGGATTATGACCGTGCGGAAGCGGAGTATCTGAAAGCGATTGAAATACAACCCAAAAAAGAAGAAGCCTATTTGGAACTCTCCGATTTATACACCCAAAAAGGGGAATATGACAAGGCTCTGACAATTTTACAAAAAGGAAAAAAAGAGAGCAAAGGGCAAAAAATTGAGCCAAAACTCCAGTCTTTAGAAGAAAAATTCCAAGAAACTTCTTATGAGTCCATATTATCCCAATATCGAGAACTGATAGAGCAGGACTTTTACAGAGATTTACAAGACGATTTTGACGGCTCTCAAATAAATGGGGATGTCAATTTGGAATTAGTTTTGGCTGCCCGCAATAGTGAAGCATTCCAAGTATATTACGCCCTTAAAGATATTGATAAAAACGGTACTGCAGAGCTTTTGATCGGAGCAGGTGGTGATTCAGACTCTATTGGGTTTTATGATATTTACACCCTTTCCAAAGAACAGCCAAAGCATCTATTTGAAGATTACCTGTTTGGTTACCGGACAAATTTTTGCGTTTATGAGGATGGAGTCATTGAAATCGTTGGGGCAGGAAGTGCCATTGACCATAGTTGTGAATATTACAAGTTAGATGGAGACAACCCTAAGCTTTTTGACCAAATATCCGTTTTTGCAGATTATGATGAAGAGATAAAAACCATTCGGTATTTTCATGGAAAGGAAGGGGAACAGGAAATTTCAGAAACAGAATTTGAAGAAATTAAAGAAAAGTATGCTTCTAAACAGGAAATGTCCTTTGAGTGGAAAGTGCTGCAGGAAGAATCCGATTTTAACCAAGTTTTGCAAAATACAGAAGATACGTTAAAGCAGTTACAGTAAGGAGATCATAAACGCAATGGAACGAGCAATTTTAGCAGTCATCGACACGCAAGGCCGAATTCAGACCTTTGATCTGGACTCCATACAAAAAGACTACTTTACCATGGGGCGGGATCAGAGACAAAATGATATCGTGATTCCTCAGTCCATTGTATCCAAAACCCACGGCTACTTTCTGCGGAAATACGAAACCTTCTTTTATAAAGATCTGGAGAGCAGTAATGGCACCTATGTGGAAGTTTCAGGAAAACAAACATTGCTGCATCACTCCCAGCAATTTGTGGAGATGGCGGAGGGAACCGTCCTTAGAATCGGCTCTGTGCA
>CAUEYG010000417.1 GCA_959021945.1 uncultured Eubacteriales bacterium
CACAAAGATGAGAGTTTATTTTGAAATGGCAAAAGAAAAGCGGAGATTTTTTGTTTCTCTGCTTCGACTTCAATTATTTATAGTATTTTTGCCAAAAAGAAAGTTATCATTATGAGAAAAATGCTACAAACGCTAAAATCTTACTTTGACCGCCGTTTGCGTGAGCGCTGTGTTAAATATGCCTCACGTTCCTGCCAAGGCACAGACAGAGATGTAATCTATGAAGTACAAAGACTGTATTCGTTTATTAAAGGAAAGTTCTAATAAGCACTTACCTCTACAGCGGGTAAAACTACCGGTAAAGTAAACCTTATTTTATTCTCCGATTTATTTGTTTTGCCTTCTTCGCAACTACCTCCTGCATTCAGAACTGCGGCCATCACTCCTATCTTACCTTGGGAACCAGCTGTGTTTTCAGCTATTAGTGTCAAGTCGAAATTTATTTCCATGACATTGTGCATATATCCTTGTATCTCAACATGGGGATTTTTGCCTGCTCCTGATACTGTTGCCGGATTGACAATCAATTTACCAGGCATTTCATTATTTAATTCATCAACAGATTGTGCAAGCTGCAAAACAGTTTTCTTTATAAAATCTTTTAGTTCCATATCTAAATAATCAATTCCTTATGCCGCACGCCCACCGGAACCACCCGGAACCCGATTGAGTACGGGTTGCACGGCATAAGGAATTGAAACGTTTGGTTTATATTGGGCAAGGCAAAGATGGGGAAAAGTTACGGATAATCAAAAAGGATTGATTATTTTTGCAAAAAACAATTCGCTATGAACACTTCATATTACAAAATACTCCGTACACTTTTTTGGATAGCAGGCTTGATGTTTGTAGCCGCTATTTCTTATATCTGCTATACTTTAGGGGCATCACTAAAATAACAATCCAAGCAGAAACGATATGATACCAACCACGGCACTTACAGCCCCTATGACTTTTCCTGCGACTTTGAACTGTTCTTTTATGGATAGTTTCCGCTGATAATTCTTCATCCCCCTGTGTGCATAAAAAACAATAACACATAGTAAATTTATTATGTATTTGTTGCACATATCAAAAATACTATGTATCTTTGTAGTGTTCAATAAAACAAGGAAGTAATGGAAAACAAAAAAGAGATTTTGCTAATTGCCCAGAAGCTAACCGAGCTAAGGTTGAAACAAAAGATGCTGAAATGGGCATTTGAAAACAGTAAAGGGTTACCGGAAGAGAAGATGAACGCCATACTTGATGAAAAATTGAGAATAGACCATCTGATAAAAATGCTGGAAACCAAACTAAAAGAATTAGAAAAGTAAAAACAGCCCCCTCGGACGAAAAGAGGGGGCAAAAAAAATTTGCTTATGAAAACAATCAATGACGAACTGAAGGAACTTACCGCCATTCTAAATGGAGATTCAACCAACAAGGAAGAGGAATACCAACAGAAGTTCTTGTACATACAAGAACATTACACCACGAAAGCCGATTCAGAAGCTATTGCCGACTGGCTGTTGAACGGGTATCACGAACTGGCTAAAGAAGCGGAGGAGCTGAACCGTACAATAGCCTTGCAGGAGAAGATAAAGGAGATGAAGGAAATTGTGCCAATCTCTTATATCGCCCGTAATTATTTCGGGAAAAGTACGGCTTGGCTGCAACAGCGTATTTATGGCTACAAGGTACGTGGCCGTGTCTATACGCTAAGTGAACAGGACAGGCTGATTTTTAATAATGCCATCCACGACATTTGTAACAAATTAGGCTCGCTATCCATAGCTTGATAGACGTTTTATTGAACATTCTGTCCCCACAGCTTCGAGCCACTGTGGGGATTTTTTATTTCTCCGCACCATATCTGATTATTTATCGCCAGACTACCCTTCATGGGCAACAAAAAAAAGGCTTCCAGCCCGTGGAAGCCCTCTATCACATTTAAAACCTTACGGCCTCGCGATAGACCGAGAAGTATCTTTCATTATGTCGCCAAGCTCGGATAGAGCTAAAGATAGGGTATTCAGTTCATCAGCGGTGAAGTTGGCTGGTTTGCCGTTTACCGCACTTCCGTTAATCCGTTGATATAGCCATTGGCGTGTTCTGCCAAAATAGTGCTGGGCAATATACGACATAGAAGCGAAAGGCAATACTTTTTCTAAGGTCTGCCTGATTTCTACTGTTTTCACAATGGCTTGGGCTTCATTGATTGATTGCCTGGCACCATCTTGGAACGCCTGCACAAACGCTTTTTTATCTTCCGGTGAAAGCGTCTGCAGAAAAGCCCTGAAACGTTTTTTATGGTCGGCCAATTCCTCCGGAGTATTGCATTTTACATATTCCGACTTCCATTTTCCCAATTCTTTCTGTACGTCCATAAGCCTAAAAATTATATGTTAGAGAAAAAGTAGCCCCCTCAAGGAGGGCTACCGTTTTCATTCAGCTTGTCTTGTGCATCATTCAAGTCATCGAGACAATCATTGATGCCTTCCTCAAGCTCCTTATCGGAAATCCAATCAGTATTCTGAATGTCATCCCAATAGAGGGAAAAGAAGCTGAGGTCTTTTTTCGCAGCTTCAATCCGAGCCTTTAGCTCTTCGTCTTCAGTCATAAAAAGATCGCGATACATTATGACACTGCAAATATAATAACCT
>CAUEYG010000418.1 GCA_959021945.1 uncultured Eubacteriales bacterium
GGATACTACATCATTTAAGGCGGCTCTCACTGCTGTCTGATCAGTTTCATCAAAGATCTTACCAATCTGGGCCAATACGCTGTCCTGGGCGTCTATGGTCCCTACCTTGGCCAATTGGTTTCGATATTGAATATCTAAAAAAGGATCTCTGATCTGAATAACCCCTGTCATCTGCACGCCCTGCCCTACTCTGCAGTCAGTCTGCATCTGAAAGTAGCTGTGGCCTGTAGGGCTGATGCTGGCCAAATCCAGCCGCTGCCTTGTATATCCTGCTGTATTAATGTTTGAAATGTTTTGACCGGTAACATCCAGCGCTCTCTGGCTGGCGCTTAAGGCCAACTGAGCCATGGTGAATCCGGCAAATGTGGAACGAACCATATTTTTTCCTTCCTCCTTGTTCTGTTATCTCTATACCCTCCGGCTGGTCAGAGGACGGTCCGGCTTCACGGAGCCTCCATCCTGTGTGTAAACACCTTCCGGGTCTTTGCTCTTAATTGTTTGTTCGATTTGTCTCAAATTAACGGTGATAGCATCTAAAGCGCTTTCATTCGTTGACTGAAAGGTGGAAATAGACTGGCTTAGCTGTTCAAATAATTGGCGAAACTCCTGTTCGCTTGTTTCAGGAACCAGTTCCAAGATTTCCCGAAAGGTCTTGCCTTCCCAGCCCATTTCTTTCTGCACGGTTTCTCGTTTTTTTTCCAGGCCCCGCAGCTTTAGCACCACGGCTTGTTCTCTGGTCATACAGTCTTCCAATACCGTCAGTTTATTTTCCTGAACCGCCTTTAACTTTTCCTGTTCCAGCGGCAGAAATCCCTCAAAAAGGGAGATCATCTCTTTGATCACCTGTACAAACTGGTCCATACTACCGCTGTCCTCCCATTAAAAGGATTTTGGCAGCTACTGCCTCAGGATCCACCTTGTAGAGGCCCTGAGATACCTGCTCTTTTAGCCTTGCGATTTTTTCATCCGGGGTTTTCTGATAGACAGCCGCGGCAACCTCTTTTCTAGCCGCCTCTTCCATTTTTTCTTCTGCAATTTGTCTGGAGTTGGTATTGATCATAACTTGATCAAACTTTTTCCCAGTTTCCTGAAGCGGCGCAGATTTCTGATTCTTTACTCCGGTGTTTGCCGTGCTAAGATAGCTTGCCGCTGCAGATTCGATTGAAACTTTCATGATCTGCACCTCCTTGTAATCCCTGCATCTCTTTGTGCAAAGATTTTCTATATTATTTTATCGTCACATAGAGGCAAAATATTAAGTGTTATTTCCATCCTCTTTATTTTTTTTGAATCTTTCTTTTAATTTTTGCAGAAATCCCAGTTTTATCTTGATTTTTTGTATCCTTTGAGACAAGCTCTGCCTGAAAGAGCTCCAACGCCGCAGTATCACATACTTTCCTTTTCTCAGCTGCCGTTTCACCAGCCTATCTATCCAAAAAGCCGGCAGTAAAGCTCCTGCCTTTTCCAAAACCGGATAAATGGTCTCCATATAATTTCGGTCCGGAAACCAAAGTTCCAACAATTTTTTTCGCCGCTCCCGTTTTAAATCTCTCTCATAGATATCAGCCACCTCTTTGACAAGGGGCAGCAGCTGTTGGTTTTCTTCTCTGGCCTGGGTACCCTTTGAAACAATATAAGTCTCCATTGCAAGGAGCAGTTCCAGGTCCTCTCCAAAATCTTCAATATAGCCAAACCACATGGCGGACAGCTTGACGATCATTTCTCCAAACCAGTCGATTTCCATGCGTTTTAATTCTTTGTTGATCTCATTCCAGTCCAGCTTTTCGTAGCAAAGAAGGTAACATTTCCATAGGTCCATTACATCGCGGATTTCTGTGGCTCCTCTGGCATATCGCTCAGCCATCCATGCAATATAGTAAAGGTAAAAGTCCTCAGCATCCTGCATATGTATGTATTGGTATCCCTTTTTCTTTTGAAAGGGCTGAGGAGGAAGGGAGAAATACTTGTTCATTTTTTTGCCAGTGAAAGTCATATTCTCGCAAAGAACTACCACCACGCCGCCGGGCCTATAAAAGTAGTGTTCCCCCAAAATCGGTTTTTTCCCTTTTACCGGCCGCTCTTCAAAGTCGATTTTTCCCATAGCTTCCCGGATAGCCCCTTCTTTTCCCGGTTCAACCAGAACTCTTAACGGAACCGGATAACGCTGCTCTTTTCTTTCATAGCACTGGCTCAGTACAGACTCTTCCAGCTCTAAACAGTGGATCTTTGCTCTTTCTAAAGCTGCCAACAAATCTTTTTCTGCAGCCTGATACCGTTCACGCATAATGACCGAATAGTGAAACCGTTCCTCAAAGCTGTCTTTCCATTTTGCCAGCCTTCGGCTGTTTATGCTGATCACCGGTCCGTACAAGACATTGGCAACATGATGATAGTCCGCCAGCTTGTACAGTTTTCCCCAGTCCGGCTCCCTCTGCCAGGTTGGAATGTCATCATTGTTGATTACTGCTGCGAGGAGTTCCAAAAGGCACTGCAGTTCATAGTTTCTGTTTTTGTTCATTTCTTATGCGCCTCTCTTCTATGATATCAAACGCCCTGTAATTATAGACCGCTTTCTTTTCATCTGCAATCAGTCTCCCTGCAGATAAGGTCAGCACCCTTTTTTTCAT
>CAUEYG010000419.1 GCA_959021945.1 uncultured Eubacteriales bacterium
ATTTATTTTTTTGTAAGGCAGTTAGATATATCTAACTGCCTGCACATCCAAAAAAGCAATTAACAACCTTTACTCAATAATTTTTAAAGAATTACTGTTCCGCTGTAATAGTGGGACAGTATTTCTTTGTAATGATAACCGGCTTTGGCCATTCCATTTGCCCCATACTGGCTCATACCTACTCCGTGCCCGGAGCCCTTGGTTGTAAAGGTTATTTTCCCATCTGATATGGAAATGGTAAAATTAGCGGAATAAAGTCCCAGGGCTTCGCGAACCTGTTTTCCTGTAACTGTGGTGCTGCCGATTTGCATTTCCTCCACCCTGCCGCCGCTGCTGTGGGACTTGATCTTTATATTGGAACCTTCAATGCTGCCAAAGGATTTATTTGGATAAGCCTTTTTCATCTTTGCTGCGAAATCAGAAATGGTGTAAGAGGCTGTTTCTTTTTTATGAGTAGCATCCTCTTCATAGGGACTGTCCACACTGACCAGATAGGGAACAGACGCAGAAAAAACATCTTCGCAGTTTTCTGTTTTTCCGCCGCTGGAAGAGTGGAATAAGGCTTGCTCTACCAGCTTCCCTTTATAATACATTAGCTGGCCCTTTGTATCCTCCACTGCAGCGGAGATCTTTTTCCAATCCTTTTCCATCCACGCTGTACCTTTTACCTTTTTTAAGCCTTGTTTATCCTGGTACACTTGACAGTGAACCGTATCGCATACTGGGGCGCTGCTATGAGTCTGAGGGTTGCCGCTTTTTTTTGCGCGCAAATATTTGGCCAGGGAATAGGTGCGCGCTGCTACAGCCTGAGCTTTCAGTGCTTCCGGTTCAAAATTGGAGGGCATTTCACTGGCAACTACACCCTTTATATAATCTTCAAATGAAACCTTTTCCGCCTTTCCTGAGGAATCGCGATAAACAGAAATTTTGCTTGGGATCGAAACCTTCTCAATACTATCTGTAACAGAGACTGTGCTTTTTTCCGCTTGTTCTGCCTTGTCCGAGGTCTTTTCAGGGGCAGGTGTTTCAGGAATAAAGACCATTGTTATGGTAAAGGGGATTATAATCAAAATCAGAATGGCGGCAGCTAAGAGCAAAAGGGCTGACTTTAGAATAGGCGTACCTTTTGCCGGATTTCGGCGGCCGGGCCTTGTCCTGAAAGAAGGCATGCGCATTTTATGTTTTATTTTCCTTATGTTTCGTCTCATATCATCCTCCAAAGATAGAATTGTAATAAGGTATGAAAGGAAATCGGGAAATATGACAGCTTGACGAAAAAAGGGATTGTAAGGATAAGGGCCGGCCTTGCGGGCGTGGCGATTTCATCGTATAATAAAGAAATACAGTCTGTACAAAATCAGTGCAGAGACCGGAAGGAGGGCTTTATGAGAACCATTGATGTGAAAAACCTTACAGAAGCTGTGGAAAAGCTGGCAAAGGAGACCAACCATTTCCTCAGTAAGGATGTAAAGTGCGCCATCAGCACCCAGGCAAAAAATGAGCCATGGCCTGTTGCCAAAGGCGTTTTGGAAAAGATAGAAGAAAATATTAAAATTGCAGAGGAAGGTTTGCTGCCATTATGTCAGGATACAGGAATGGCTTGTGTCTTTCTTGAAATCGGACAGGACGTTCATCTGATAGGCGGCTCTGTTGAAGATGCTGTCAATGAAGGTGTGAAGCGGGGATATGGAGACGGGTTTCTTCGAAAATCCGTTGTAAAAGATCCGCTGAAAAGAGTCAATACAGGAGATAATACACCGGCTCATATTCATTATGAGCTCGTTCCCGGCGATCAAGTAAAAGTGATTTTCGCCCCAAAAGGATTTGGCTCTGAAAATATGAGCCAGATTAAAATGCTCCCTCCATCAGCCGGAGCAGAAGGCGTGAAAGATTTTGTTGTCCGGGTCTGTGAAGAGGCTGGAGCAAATCCGTGTCCGCCCATTGTAGTAGGAGTCGGCATTGGAGGGACCTTTGACAAGGCGGCGCTCATGGCAAAGGAGGCTCTGCTGATCCCTTTTGACCAGCCTAATGGGGATCCCTTTTATGCAGAGATGGAAGAAGAGCTGCTGACAAGGATCAATGAATTGGGCATTGGACCTCAAGGATTTGGGGGCGCTACAACAGCGCTGGCTGTTAAAATAAAGACAGCTCCCACTCATATTGCAGGCCTTCCTGTAGCCGTTAATATTAACTGCCATGTGAGCAGACACGGGGAAATCGTTTTATAGGAGGAACGTGGATTTATGGAATATACAATCAAAGAACCCTTTACCGCTCAAGCTTTTCAAGATTTAAAAGCCGGAGATACGGTCTTTCTTACAGGAACTATTTATACGGCAAGGGATGCCGCCCATAAGCGCATGATAGAAATGTTGGAACAAGGCAAGCCCCTGCCTTTTGAATTGCAAAACGCAGTCATCTATTATGTAGGTCCTACTCCGGAGAAACCGGGATATGTGATCGGCTCGGCAGGTCCTACAACCAGCTATCGAATGGATGCTTATGCACCAAGACTTTTGGACCTGGGAGAGACAGCTATGATCGGCAAGGGACAGCGCAGTCAGGAAGTAAAAGAAGCAGTTGTGAGAAACGGGGCTGTTTATTTTGCAGCCATTGGCGGTGCAGG
>CAUEYG010000420.1 GCA_959021945.1 uncultured Eubacteriales bacterium
GTGTCTCCGTCAGAGAAATAGGCCACCATCTGTTCTGCGGCGCGCTTGGCCGCCATTCCCTGTGCCGGGGACAGCTGATATTTTCCGCCCAGAGGCATGGGTACGGTAGACGCCCCGATGGTGCTGTCAAACCGTTCAATCAGGCCCTTTTTGCTGCAGCAGTTCAGATCGCTCAGGGCCTCTTCAGGAGAAAGGGTCTTTGTAAGGGCATTAATGTCCAGATTTCCCGCTACCTGGACTCCTGTCTTTTGTTTTGCTCCATTGGTATTGAGGAAATCTCTGGAAAGGTTCAGGATGCAGTCGCCTCTCCAATACATTCTCACCCTTCCTTCATCTGTAACCTTGGCCACAGTAGTGGCTTCCAGGTTTTCTTCATGAGCATAGGCGATAAATTCCTCTTCTTTTTCCTTATCAATGACAACGGCCATCCTTTCCTGGGATTCGGAAATGGCCAGCTCTGTTCCATCTAGGCCTTCATATTTTTTCGGAACCAGGTCCAGGTTAATATCTAGGCCGTCAGCCAGCTCTCCAATGGCTACGGAAACGCCGCCTGCGCCAAAATCATTGCACCGTTTAATGAGAGTGGCCACTTCTTTTCTGCGGAACATTCTCTGAATATTTCGTTCTACCGGAGGGTTTCCTTTCTGCACCTCAGCGCCGCATTCCAAAATGGAATCTTCCGTATGTTCTTTTGAGGACCCTGTGGCTCCGCCGCATCCATCTCTCCCGGTTCTTCCGCCTACCAGTACGATTACATCTCCCGGGGAAGGGACCTGCCGGATTACATGGCTGGCCGGAGCAGCGCCGATTACAGCGCCGATTTCCATTCTTTTGGCAGCGTAATCTTCATCGTAAACTTCATCTACCAGCCCAGTTGCAAGGCCGATCTGGTTTCCGTAAGAACTGTATCCTGACGCCGCCCCCTGGGTAATCTTGCGCTGAGGGAGCTTTCCGGGAATGGTTTCTTCTACCGGCCTTCTCGGGTCTGCCGCCCCGGTAACGCGCATTGCTTGGTATACATAGACTCTGCCGGAAAGGGGATCGCGGATGGCTCCGCCCAGGCAAGTGGCGGCTCCGCCGAAAGGTTCAATTTCGGTAGGGTGGTTGTGAGTTTCATTTTTGAACATCACAAGCCAGTCTTCTTCTTTTCCGTCAATCTGAGCTTTTACTTTGATGCTGCAGGCATTGATCTCTTCTGATTCATCTAAATCGTGAAGAATACCTTTTTTCTTTAAATATTTTGTCCCAATACAGGCCATGTCCATGAGACAGATCTCTTTGTCCCTGTCTCCATAAACATCTTTGCGCATGTCCATATATTCATCAAAGGCTTTTTTTACCATGTCTCCGTAAGGGCTATTTTCAAATTGAATCTGGGAAAGTTCCGTGTTAAAAGTCGTGTGCCTGCAGTGGTCGGACCAGTAAGTATCGATTACTTTTAACTCGGTCAGGGATGGATCCCGCTTTTCTTCTTGTTTAAAATAGTCCTGAATCACACAGATATCGTCAGGGCTCATGGCAAAGCCCATTTCTTTGCGGAATTGTTCCAGCTCCGCTCCGTCTTTCTTTGTAAAGCCCTCCATAATTTTCACATTTTCCGGCTGTACGGTTTCCAATTCAAGGGTTTCCGGCTTTTGGTTTTCTGCAATTTGGGAATCAACCGGGTTCACGCAGTACTTCTTAATGGTTTCCATCTGGGAATCCGTAATCTTCCCTTCCAGCACAATGACTCTGGCAAATTTGACTGCTGCATCAGCGTTTACGTTCATGAGCTTGATGCACTGGGCTGCAGAATCGGCTCGCTGGTCATACTGTCCCGGCAGATATTCCACTGCAAAAAAAGTTGCAGAGCCCAGTTCCTCCGGCATCTGTTCATCGTAAACAGTGTCGATGGCTGGTTCTGCAAATACTGTATATCTGGCACTTTCATAAGTAGCCTCATCTATTCCATCTACATCATAACGGTTTAAAATCCTGATTCCTTCCAGGCCTTCTGTATGAAGGTTCTGCCGTATATCTTCCAGCAGCCCTGCGGCTTCCACATCAAAGCCCTTTTTTTTCTCTACATATATTCTTCTTACCATGTTTACGCCCTTTCCGTACATTCATCAGATATCAGGCAAATATAGTTCGCCTTTTTGTGGTTTTTGACTGTATTTCTTGAATAATTCTAGCATTTTTTTCTGGTTGGTTCAATGAAGAAAGGGAGAAAAAAAGAAGTTTTTTCCCCGCATAACGAACATTGTTTGCTGCCTGTGCTGCTATTGTCCGACCTTTGAACGTGATTTGGCAGAAGGCAGCAGGTTATGCTATAATGGGACAAGGGGAAGGGAGAGATTTTATGGGTTTGACATTTTATCAGCTGATTGGCTATTTTTTTATTTATAGTTTCCTCGGGTGGTGCTCGGAAGTCAGTTTTCAGGCTCTCAGCAAAGGCAAGCTGGTTAACAGGGGCTTTCTCAATGGACCGGTCTGTCCCATATATGGAGTTGGCGTTGTTTTAGTCATCTGGATACTGGAACCTTTGGCTGCTCATGGGCTGATTTTGTTTTTCGGCTCCATTCTTTTATGCTCCATCCTAGAGTGGATTACAGGCTTTGTGCTGGAAAAGCTGTTTC
>CAUEYG010000421.1 GCA_959021945.1 uncultured Eubacteriales bacterium
CTGTAGCAAGGTCAATATCAAAACCTACCAGATTGCCGTCCTCATCACGGAATCCCATAGGCGCAAAGGCATCGTCAAGCCCAACTACTAACTCGCCTTTATCCTGTATGTAAGTCCAGGAAGTATCTTCTGCAGCGGTTTCTTCCTTTTCGCCGCAGCCGGTGAGGGCAAAAGAACTGATAACGAGTACCAGCACTGCTGCCAACAATAACAGTTTCTTCTTCATAATGTGTTTCCTCCATCAAAATGTAAAATAAATGAGATTGAGCACGTTTTATTCGAAGGTCATATTGCATTATCAGAATAAAGCGATGCTGTACTAAAAATACTATCATAATGCGGGAAGAATTGCAATTGAGAATTTCTGATCAATAGCAGCTATTGACAAAAAAAGAAAAACAGGATTATAATATAACAGTGTTATATAACATTGTTATAATTCAGAGGGAGAAGTATGAAAAGCTATTCAGACACGCAAACCCATATTCGGGAAGCAGCGAAAAAAGAGTTTCATGAAAAAGGGTTTAAAGAGGCGTCTCTTCGTAGTATTGCCAAAAACGCCAATGTAACCACAGGAGCCCTGTATGGCTACTACAAAAGCAAAGAGGCCTTATTTGAGGATTTAGTAAAAGAAGCAGCGGATGGATTGATGGTGTGGTATTTTAAAATCCACCAGGCTTATATGGAAAAAACAGCGCAGGAGCAAAAGGAAAATATGGCGGAAATTTCAGATACTTATGTGCCGGTGATGATCGCATATATTTATCAGCATTTAGATGCCTTTCGGCTGATCCTCTGCTGCAGCGCCGGAACAAAGTATGAACAGTATTTGGATAGGCTGATCAAAATCGAAGAAGAATCTTGCTGGGAATTCTTGGACGCCTTAGAAAAGACAGGGTATAAAAGGCCGGTGGAGTTAGATGATATTTTAATTCATATTATGAGCAGCGCCTATTTTCAGGCTATCTACGAGATGGTAGCCCATAATGTGCCGGAGGATAAGGCGCAGGCATATATGAAAGCTCTCAGTAAATTTCAATATGCAGGGTGGTTTGGAATGTTGGAGCTGTGACAGGGCTCCAAAAAATTTGTATTGGGGTTAGTAATTACTAACTAAAGAAAGGAGAATCTTTTATTATGCAACAGAAAAAAATTATGACAGCAATTCCAAAAACAAAAAAAGAGGGAATTCTCACCTTTGCCGGTTCCTATCGGTACCTGACTTATGCAGGCTGTTTGCTGTCGGGAATAAGCGCTGTGTTGGCGCTGATGCCATTTTTATACGTTTGGAGGGTGGTTCGGGATATAATCATAGCTTTGCCAGGCAGAGCGGATAATGATGTGCTGGTTCATTATGGCTGGATGGCAGTATTCTTTTCTCTGCTAAGTATGGTTGTTTACTTTGGAGCGCTGATGTGTACCCATTTGTCGGCTTTTCGCACAGCAAGAAATATGAAAACAGTCGCTATGCACCATTTAACAAAACTGCCCATCGGTTACTTTAAATCCCGGGGAAGTGGGAAGCTGCGCAGGATTATAGATGACGGAGCAGGACAGACAGAGGCCTATCTGGCTCATCAGCTGCCTGACCTGGCGGGTGCTTTTGTAACGCCGGTGGCTGTGCTTGTGCTGTTGCTGGTCTTTGACTGGCGTATGGGCCTGATCAGTCTGGTTCCTATTATTATCGGTGTTCTTTTCTTATTTCGCATGATGGGCCCTGGAATGGAAGAAAAAATGGCTCAGTACCAAACTGCTCTTGAGGATATGAATAACGAGGCCGTGGAATATGTGAGAGGGATTCCGGTGGTAAAGACCTTCCAGCAGAGTGTATTTTCTTTCAAGCGTTTTCATGATGCTATACTCCGGTATAAAGAGTGGGCGGTTGACTATACTTGTTCCCTCAGATTGCCTATGTGCAATTATACAGTCAGCATTAACGCACAGTTTCTGCTGCTCCTTGTAGGCGGAGTCTTGCTGCTGCGCACTGTGAACGCAGGGGCAGCCTATACAGACTGTCTTCTTGACCTGGTCTTTTATTTTCTATTTACTCCTATCTGTGTCAGCATGATGAATAAGATTATGTGGACCAGCGAAACAACGATGCGGGCAAGGGACGCCTTAAACAGGATTTTAGAGATTTTAAAGGAAGAACCCTTAAAAGAGCCTGAACAGTCTAAAATGCCTCAGGGCGATGAAATCCAATTTGATCAGGTGACGTTTCGCTATAAAACAGAAAACAAACCGGCGGTGGACCATGTGTCCTTTTCCATTCCTCAGGGAAAAATAACGGCGCTGGTGGGAGCCTCAGGAGGCGGAAAAAGTACGGTTGCCAATCTGATCGCCCGTTTTTATGATGTAACAGAAGGCAGCATCCGTATTGGAGGAGTTGATGTAAAAGAAATTGGAACAGAAAGGCTTATGGAATTGGTGTCCTTTGTTTTCCAGGACAGCCATTTGTTTAAAGACAGCCTTTTAAACAATATAAAGGCTGCCAAGCCTACTGCATCCATTGAAGAGGTTCAAAGAGCTGTGAAAATTGCTCAGTGCGAGGATATTATTGAAAAAATGCCGGATAAGCTGGATACGGTTGTGGGGACAAAAGGAATTTATTTGTCT
>CAUEYG010000422.1 GCA_959021945.1 uncultured Eubacteriales bacterium
AAAAAGAAATCGGCGTCCCTATTACCTATGTTTCCAATGGGCCAGGCATAGACGATATCATAAAGCGCACTCCCCTGATCTAACGTTCACCCATTGAGTTTAGGAGGTTTGAGAAATGTATAAAAGCGCAGTCAGACCGGCATGGGCTGAAATCAATCTGTCTAATCTGGATTATAATATTAAGAATATAAAAGCCAAGGTTGGCAGCCACGTGGATATTATCGGCGTTATTAAGGCTGATGGATATGGCCACGGCAGTGTTGAAGTAGCACAGGTTCTGCAAAAAAATGGTGTTTCCACCTTTGCGGTGGCAGCCCTTTCAGAAGCCATTAAGCTAAGAGAACACGGCGTCCGGGAAGAGATCATTATGCTTGGTCTTACTCCTGATCTATACGCAGATACCATTGTATCTTATGATGTAACACCGGTTGTATGCAGCTCTTCCAACGCGGTAGCCATTTCCGCAGCAGCCCAAAAGGCAGGAAAAACCATTTCAGGCCTTGTAGCCGTTGATACAGGAATGGGCAGGATCGGTTATTTGCCTGATGACCCGGAGACCATTTCCGACATACAGAAGATATCCTGTCTTACCAATTTTAAAATAAAAGGTCTTTTTTCTCACTTTGCCACTGCTGATGCTGCGGATAAGACTTATGCTCAGGAGCAAGAATCCAGGTACAATCAATTTTACGAAAAGCTTGAGGCAGCGGGAATTGAAATTCCTATGAGAACCTTTGCCAACAGCGCGGCCATTATGGAGATCCCGTCTGTTTACTTTGATGCTGTGCGTCCGGGAATCATTTTGTACGGATGTTATCCCAGTGCAGAGGTAGATAAAAGTCAGCTGTCTATCAAGCCTGTTATGTCTGTAAAGGCCAATATCGTTCATTTGAAAAAAGTTCCCAAGGGCTCTACCATCAGCTACGGCCAAAAATATACTGCTTCCAGAGAAAGTCTCATCGCTACTCTTGCCCTTGGCTATGCCGATGGATACCCTCGTCCCTATTCCTCTGTAGGGAAAGTCATTGTAAACGGTACTTTTGCACCTATTGCAGGGAATATTTGTATGGACCAATGCATGATCGATGTCACCGATGTGCCTGACGTAAAACTCGGTGATGAAGTAATAATTATGGGCACTGATGGAAAAAATACAATACTGGCAGATGAAATCGGCGATGCCACGGGAACGATTAATTATGAAATCGTCTGCGCTTTTGGGCAGCGTCTGCCAAAAGTATATATGGAATAAAAAGCGAGGTAGTCAAAATGGGTCGGGGAACAAGAGAAAAAATAATGACAGCAGCAATTGAATTGTTTAATGAAAAGGGTGTGACCAATGTAAGCACGGTACTGCTTTCTCAAAAACTGCAGATTAGTCCTGGTAATCTTTACTATTATTTTGATAACAAAGAACATTTGGTTCGTTGCATTTGGCTGGAGCTGCTGGCGCCCAAGGTAGAGGAACTCTTTCATCAGGAAACCTTACTGGAATCAGAGGAGGGGTTGATGGACTTTTTTCTCCAGCTTTCCCAATACACTTATTCTTACAAGTTTTTTTATCTTGAGCTCCCTGCCATACTCAATAATGACCCTGAGTTAAAATCCCTTTACAGGGAGCGGGCGGTCAGACTCATGGGGCAAATGGACCAGATTATTCAGGGATGGACAAAAAATGGAATTATGCTTTCTGACATGACTTCCATTGCCCGCAACCTTTTGGTTCAAAATTGCTGGACCTTGTCACAGACCGGCATTACTTATGTCAATATGCTGGATTCGTCAGCTTCTTTAAAGGAAACCTGCGACAGTATTGTCCAGCGGCTTTATGCACTGCTGCGCCCCTACGTTTCGGACAAGAGCCACGAAAAAATCCTGCAGCTATTTGCAGACAACAATTTAAGTTTTTATAAATACGCGTAACGAGTGGGAGGTTATTATGAAAAGAAAGAAACCGGTCAGAATTGCCGCAGTATTTTTGGCATTGCTTTTGGTCTTTGGGCTGTCAGCCTGCGGAGGCGATCCTGCTGATGACGGGAGCGATGTAGAGACAATGCGTGTGTCTCTGAGCATCACCTATCCGGAAGATGCGAAAAAAGAAAATGTGGACAGCTATTCCATGCAGGTTCAGGAAAAGGCCACTGTCCTTCAGATTCTTGAATCTTATACAAATCAGGAAGGGATCGAAATGACCGTTGATACGTCCTATGATACGCCCACTGTGGTTTCCATTAATGATGTACAGGCAGAAGGCCCGTCTAAATGGATTTATTCGGTCAATGGGGATGAGGAAATTACAAAGGGAGCGTCTGAATACAAGTTAGAAGACGGCGACCAAGTTGTGTGGCAGTTTCTTATACAATAAATAAGGGGATCCGCCTTTCCTCTATTACAAAAAATTATAACTCTTTATAGTTTCTTCATAATTTCTTCACATACAGCGTCTATAATTCTAAATGTAGATAGGGATATAGAAACAATGTTTCTATATGAACTTTCCTTCTTTTATTGAATACACACAATACACACTTGTAAAACACCTTGGTCCCCCCAAGGTGTTTTACTTTTTTGTTTTTTAGTAGAAAAGATTGTAAAACTTTGGTT
>CAUEYG010000423.1 GCA_959021945.1 uncultured Eubacteriales bacterium
TGCAGAAAGCCATGAACGACCAGCCCATCCAGCCCGGTGAGGGCATTCTGCACCATGCAGAGGGCGTAGACCTCATCCCTGCCAACATCGAATTGGCAGGATTGGAGGTGGCTCTGGTAAACAGCATGAACCGGGAAAAGATGCTCAAACAGGTGTTGGACGGAGCAAAACGGGAGTACGATTATATCCTGCTGGACTGTACTCCCTCCCTTGGTATGCTCACCATCAATGCACTGGCGGCGGCAGACACTGCTTTGATACCCGTACAGGCTCAATATCTTTCTGCCAAAGGTCTGGAGCAGCTTTTGCAGACAATCTGTAAGGTACACCGGCAGAAAATCAATCCGAAGCTGAAAATCGAGGGCATCCTGCTCACCATGACGGACAGCCGCACCAACTATGGAAAGCAGATCGACACTTTGATTCGTCAGGCATGAACCAAAAGCAGTAAAAAGAGTAGAAATACCAAAGCCAAACGGAAAGATGAGGCCTCTGGGAATACCGTGTATTATTGACCGAATAGTACAGCAATGTATTTTGCAGGTCATGGAGCCAATCTGCGAAGCAAAGTTCTATGAGCACTCTTATGGGTTCAGACCGTGTCGGAGCGCAGAAAATGCGATTTCCTATGCGTATGGACTCGCCCAAAGGAACAAGCTTCACTATGTAGTAGATGTGGACGTTAAAGGATTCTTCGATAACGTCGACCACAGAAAGCTGCTAAAACAGATCTGGACTTTAGGTATACGGGACACCAAGTTGATTCAGATCATCAAGGCCATGCTGAAAGCGCCAATCGAAATGCCTGATGGAGAAAACGTCCTCCCATCCAAGGGAACGCCGCAAGGTGGTATCCTTTCACCATTGCTGGCAAACATTGTCCTCAATGAACTGGACTGGTGGATTGCCTCTCAGTGGGATGAAATGGTGAGGCACATGAAACATCCGTGTAAAGTGACCTACTATCCCAACGGCGCAGAGAAAAAGTGCAACAGCTATACAGCCTTGAAGAAAAGCAACCTCAAGGAGATGCGGATTGTCCGTTATGCGGATGATTTCAAGATATTTTGCAGAACCAAAGAGGATGCAGAGAAAACCTATTATGCAGTCAAAGACTGGCTATGGAAACGGCTAAAACTGGAAGTGTCTGATGAAAAGTCAAAAGTGACTAATCTCAGGAAACGTGACAGTGAGTTCCTGGGTTTTCGCATAAAACTGCGGCGCAAAAGTAACTCGTGGGTGATAACTTCAAATGTCTGCGATAAAGCCATACACAGAATCAGCAAGGAGATGGCTGACAGTGTCAAGGCAATACAAAGCAGTAAGACGGCTGAAGAAATAAGCCTGAATGTGGGGGACTATAATGCCAAGGTTATCGGAGTGCAGGACTATTACTGCATTGCGACAAGGGTCAACTTGAATTTCAGCGATATCGCCCGTCCAATCAATGGACAGCTTCTCCATCGTATTGACGGAATCAAGAAGCAGGGCGAAATCAAAAACAGATATCTAAGGAAACGGTATGGAAAATCGAAGCAAATGCGATGGATTGGAGAAACGCCACTGGTTCCATTAGCCTACGTGCAATTCAAGATTCCAATGCGGAAAAGCCGAAAAATCAATCCGTATACGTCCGAAGGTAGAGCAGAGATACACGACAATCTCAGGGTTGACGTAAATTCAATGCTCTGGCTGATGAGGCATCCGATATTGACCGAATCAGTGAGATACAACGACAACCGGGTATCCCTCTATGCAGGGCAAGACGGTAAATGTGCAATCACCGGGAAGAAACTGGATGTCCAAACCTGTATCTGTTACAGGAAAACAAACGACTGTAAGAAGGGCAATGACAGCTACCAGAACCTGTTGCTTCTTTCTTTGCAGGGGTTGGCAATAGTCAGCTCGGAAGACATGATGTCTGTAGTGGCGTTGGTAAAGGAATACTCTCTGAATGCCAAAGTTATTACCAAAGTGAACAAACTGCGTGCTACCGCAGGACTGCCGCTACTGGCAGCAAAGTAGCAAACTTAGCCAATGTGAAAGAGTGATTGTGTATCACTGCTGAAACTATGCTTGATGGAACGCCGGATGCGGTGAAAGTCGCATGTCCGGTGTGAAGTGGGGGAAAACCCGGAGATAATTTCAAAGGGTTACCTATCACTATCCTTCGCCTATGTCCACAGCGAAAAGGACATTCTGAAACTGGTCACAACCCTGATGACCAACACCAAAGGCGAAGGGTCCGGTGGGGACCCGTTTTGGGAGAAAAGCGAACGTCTTTTGCTCACTGCCCTGATCGCCTATCTGCATTATGAAGCCCCGGTGGAGGAGCAAAATTTCGCCACCCTGCTGGAAATGCTCAACACCATGCAGGTGCTGGAGGATGACGAGGAATATCAGAACCCGGTGGATCTGCTGTTTGAAGAACTGGCGAAAAAGAAGCCCAATTCCTTTGCCGGGCGGCAGTACAAACTTTACAAGCTGGCTGCCGGTGTTGTATGCTCTAAAAGACTTCTTAATCAAGCGGTTTGGAAGTCTCTTAGAACACACAACCTAAAACCGAAGAAAGGAGCGCAAGTTATGAG
>CAUEYG010000424.1 GCA_959021945.1 uncultured Eubacteriales bacterium
AATACTGCCATGATCGTTCTCTTATTGATTCGATCTGCTAAAATGCCTCCTATAGGTGATAACAGGACCATGGGGATGAAGGAGCAGGCCATAACAATGCCAAATAAGGTAGAGGAGCCTGTTTGATCCAAAAGATAAAGGGGCAGGGCAAAACGCAGCGCTGCATTGCCAAAGAGCGAGATGATCTGTCCAACCACAACAAGAGTAAAGTTTTTGTTCCATAAGTTCATAAAAATACCTCCTTTAATACCGACGTTTGGTATGTATATGGGTGAAAGAAAACTGCCTTGGGCAGGCAGTAAGACGGTTAATCGCTTAAAATTGTTCGAAAGGACAACGCTGATTCCATAACCTGATCGTTGATAACGGGCAGACCAATCTTTTCCAACAGTTCCTGGCAGAATAATATTTTTCTAGTATAAGTATCTTTTGTTTCACGAAAAATAGCAGGATTCACCCAGATGTTCATTAAAAGCAGTAAGACTTCTGCAGCTTCCCGGGGATAATCTGTTATGATAGAGCCATCTTCAACTCCTTCCTGAACATAAGGAACCAGCATAGGTGCTGTTATTTCTATACTTTCATGCAGTTCCTGAGCCAGGAATTTAGGATTCTTGAAAAAATCCGGCAATGCTTTTACCCAATCCTGCATATCCATATTAGTCATACAGTGCAGGGTAATTGCCCTGATTTTTTCTAAGCCGTTTAGGTTTTCGCCAAAGCTTTTAAAGACTTCATCAAAGTCAAAATTTGCGTACATTCTGTCTGAAACAGCTTGCATAATTTCTTCTTTGGAGGAAAAATGATGATAAATAGCGCCTTTGCTTAGGTCGCCCAGATCATTAACAATATCCTGAATTGTGGTTTTTTCATAACCCTTTTCAAGAAAAAGCTTTGTGGCAGAGTCTAAAATACGGTTTATAGTAATTTCCGGATATTTGTTTCTTGCCATAATCGTTCCTCTTTATATACATACGTTTGGTATGTATATAAAATAACAGGTTTCCTTTTCTTTGTCAAGAGCGTATAATGAAGCTGTAATTGCGAAAAAGGAAAAATCACTGAAATGCTGAACCGCGTGCCATTAGATATATTGCATTAATGTAACCAGGACGATGCCGGTCAGCAAAGCAAATGTAGCAGCCCGCTGATATCCGTGCTCATGGGATTCCGGTATGATTTCATCACTTACCACATAGACGATAGCGCCAAAGGTAAAGGCATAGAAAAAGGCGGTAAGAAGATGAGGAAGCGTGCCAAGTGCAACCCCTATTATAATTCCCGGGAGCATCATGAGAGCAATAATAAAACTTAACTTAAAAACTTTTGTTTTTTTGAGCCCCATTCCTAAGAGCGGTACTGCTACGATAAGTCCTTCCGGTATTTTTTGAATGATCATAGAAACTGCAACCATGACTGCGTTATGTGTGATGCCTTCACTAAATACAATTCCTGTTGCAAGTCCTTCCGGTATATTGTGAATGGCAATGGCAATGACCAAGAGCAAAACACGGCTGCTGCCTTTTGATTTGGTCTCACTTTCTTTCATGTGTCCGCTGTCAAAATGGATATGAGGCACAAATTTATCAATGAAGCTGATTAAAAGGGCTCCAGCAAAGATGCCTGCTATACCTATAATGAGGTGGAGAGTGCTGAATGTCTGAAAAACAGTAGGGAGCAAACCTAAAAACGCAGCTGTCAGCATAACCCCGGAGGCAAACCCAAGAATCATATCATTGGTGCGGTGCGTTATTTTTTTAAAGACCAGGCCCAGCAGTGAACCCAGGATACTAGCGAGAATTACAAATAAACCGGCGATAATTCCATACATATGTGCGCTCCAATCTGTTTATTAAGTGTTCGTATTAAAAATACCCTGTTTCTGGCATTTTTAAACCTTTGTACACTGATTAGATAGATGCAAAAGGTTGGATATTCATAACTAATATGAAAGATAAGGTGATAAGGTGATAAGGTGAAAGATGTAACTGATTTTGAAAGAAAACTGGGTGATTTTGTAGAACTGTCAACTGGAAATCTGATTAGCAAACAGCAAGCCATATCAGATCAGGTGGTGGGACTCAGACTGTACGACCGGCCGCTGGCAGCATCAGCGTCAGTATCAGATCCTCTTTTCTTGGATTTAAAGAAAGAAGGGGCCATCGGCCCACATTTTAGGACCCCTTTGGAATGGTGGGAAGAGGGGAAGTCTGTGATTTCTTTTTTTCTTCCGTATACAAAACAAATAAAAGAGGCCAATCGGCTGTCAAGGAAAGAGCCGGCTTTAGAATGGCTTTATGGGCGAGTGGAAGGACAGGAATTTTTGACTCAGGTATGCGGCCATTTAAAGAGCTTGTTAGAAGCGGAGGGAGGAAAGGTCTTTGTTCCTGCATGGGACCCTTTGTTTTGGAAAACAGAATCCCCTAAAGGTGTGGAATCAGAGGAGTATGAGTTTACCAGCAACTGGTCCGAACGGCATGTTGGTTTTGTTTGCGGACTGGGTACTTTTGGTTTATCAAGGGGTTTGATTACAAAGGCTGGGATTGCAGGAAGGCTGGCGAGTGTGATTACTGATCTGGAGTTTGA
>CAUEYG010000425.1 GCA_959021945.1 uncultured Eubacteriales bacterium
CTGGTTTTCTGCCTCCACCGTATGTTTCCCAAAAGAAACCGATCAGAGCCGGCACCATCTTTTGAGTGGTACAGTGTGCGTATTTGAATAAAATTTTCAGTTCGTCCAAAAGGGGACGAAACCACGAGTAATTATACTGCAAACATATTGAAATTGCAAGGTTTTTTAGAGATTTTCTTCACATTTTTTCTTGCGCAGATAATCACGGTAGCGTTTTCGTCCCCGCCGAAAACGATCGCGCCCTAAAGTGACAGAATAACCTTGTTCCAAATAGATCGTCTGCCCTTCCATCCTCTGGATCTTATCCATATTAAACAGATAGCTCCTGTGGCAGTCTAAAAATCGCTGGTCCATATACTGCTTGATCTTGTCCATTCCGCAATAAATTGCTACCCGTCTTGTATCTGTGATTAAAATTGTTTTTCGAAGATTCTTCTCAATATAAATAATTTCATCCAGATAAATTCGGCCTGTTTCCTGTTTTGTTTCCACAGGCACATACTTTCGTACCATTTTTTCTTCCTCCTCGTTTCGATCTCTACAAAAAGGAGAGCTTGAAAGCTGGATTCGGGTCATATTTTCTGTAAATTTGTCATGAAATGACTTGTATGGTACTCATATAGAAAGCAGCCACATTTTAAAACCCGGCAGAAAATTTGCCGGGCCTCTTATGTTTGCTTCCTGTTTTGTCCGCAGAAAAGGGTTAAAACTCTTCACGCCTGTAAGTAATTAAGTCTTCTGCAATTTCATTGGCAGCAATGGATACTGGTTTTTCTACGTCTACTTCAGTAAGCTTTGGCTTTCCCTCAATAATATCTCTGGCCCTCTTTGCTGCCAGAATCACCAGGGTATATCTGCTGTCCGCTTTTTTTCTTATCTCATTAATGGATGGGTATAACATTTACATCTCCTCCTTATACTGTTCTACAAGTTTGTATACATCTGCTGAAACTCTGCAGTGTTCCGCCATAATAATGGAGGACACTCGATTTACAGCTTCTTGCAATTCCCCATTGATCACACAGTAATCGTATTTATCAATATAGGAAATTTCCGTCAGCGCCTCGCCCAGACGCTGCCGCAGGGACTCTTCTGTCTCGGAGCCCCTTCCGGTAATCCGCTTTCGCAGCTCTGTCATGGACGGCGGAAGAATAAAGATAAAAACCGCCTCCGGATAGACTTCTTTAATCTGCAGCGCTCCCTGAATATCAATTTCCAGCACCACATCAATTCCTTCATGCATCAGATCCATAACTTCCATCTTTGGTGTTCCGTAAAAATTACCGTAGACCTCTGCATATTCCAGGAACCCTCTCTCGTCTATAATTTGTCTGAATTCCTCCTGACTGACAAATAAATAATTTACACCGTCAACCTCACCCTCTCTGGGTTTTCTCGTTGTCATGGAAACAGAAAGTTTGATATTTTCATGGTTTATTATTTCTTTGCAAATCGTTCCTTTTCCGGCACCGGAAGGTCCAGAAATGACGAATAATCTTCCTGTGTTCATCTGTTTCTCCTTACTCATTTGTGTAACTATTGATTATAGCATGAGAAAAAATGGTATTCAATATCATTTTTCACCTAAAAGTCAAAATCCATTCCAGTTTACTCGATATTTTGTACTTGCTCGCGAATCTTTTCAATTTCACTTTTGATTTCTAAAATCAAATTGGTTATTTCAATGTCATTGGCTTTGGAACCAATGGTATTGGCCTCCCGGTTCATTTCCTGCACCAAAAAGTCCAGTTTTTTCCCTACTGGCTGACGGCTTTTACCGATAATATCCTTCAGCTGAATCATATGGCTGTCCAGCCGGACTAATTCCTCTGTAATACTGCATTTATCAGCAAAGATTGCAGCTTCCAGCATAATGCGATCTTCCGGTACTGTAACATTATTTCCAATCAGTTCCTTGATTCTTTCCCGCAGCTTCTCTGTATAAGCGATGGTAACTTGTGGGGATCGTTCCTCAATTTTCTTAACAAAACCTCGAATCATTTCCCCCCGCATCAGAAGATCTTCAGACAGTTTTTTGCCTTCCACTCCCCGCATAGAGTCCAAATGCTCCGCAGCCTGTTTTAAAGGAATCTGAATCGCCCTGCATATTTCTTCTTCATCTTCCACATCCGGCACAGCCTTCATTACATCAGGCAGGGTAGCCAAAAACTGTAGGGACACGTCCCCGTGAAGGGAAAACGCCTCCTGCAGCTCTGTCAAATTGTTGAGATACTGCTTTGCCACCATCGTATTCAGCTTTACCGTCACATCATCTTCCGTCAGATTCTCAACGATAATGGAGACATCTACCTTTCCTCTGCTCACATATTTTTTTACTGTGCTCTTTATGGTTTCTTCCGCAAAAGAGTAGCGCCGCGGCATTTTTACGCTAATATCACCATAGCGATGATTCACCGATTTAATCTCGACGGTGATGTTCCTCTTTCCATCAGAATGTTCGCTCCTTCCGAAGCCTGTCATACTTTTTATCATCTAATTTTTTCTCCTCAATCTGTACAATTTATGATAATATAATTATTATACTACATTTTAGAAAGG
>CAUEYG010000426.1 GCA_959021945.1 uncultured Eubacteriales bacterium
AAGAAACCGAGTGAGATGACAAACGATGTGGCGGGTGCACTTTCTTTCCCGAAAAAAGGGGGGTTTGAAAAATTTCTTCAGGCCTTCCCTGTCCTGCAATTTCTCCATTGTGGAAGAGAATGATCCGGTCTGCCCACAACAAGGCTCTGTCCACATCATGAGTTGATAAAAGGACCGTAATTCCTTTCTCTGTAAGCCGGTCCACAATGCCATCAATGATCCTGGCATGCTTGGGGTCTAATGCCGCAGCCGGTTCATCTAAGATCATCAGGCTGGGGTCCATAACCAGGATATCTGCAATGGCAACTCGCTTTTTCTGGCCTCCACTGAGGAAATGGGTCGGTTTATCCGCAAAGGGAGTAATATTCATTTCCTCCATGATGCTGTCCACTTTCCTTTCCGCTTCCTGTTCTGACATGCCCAGATTCAGCACTCCAAAGGAAATTTCCTGTTTTACACTTGCAGAAAACAACTGATCGTCAGGGTTCTGAAAGACAATTCCTACTTTTTTTCTCACATGAAGGAGCCCCTTTCTGGAATAGTCAATGGGTTCTTCGTCGATGAGAATCCGCCCCTCCTTAGGTTTTAAAATACCGTTTAGATTTAGAAAAAAGGTGGATTTGCCAGAGCCGTTGGCTCCCATGACAGCAACCTTTTCTCCGAATTTAATCTTAAGATCAATTCCCTTTAAAGCTTCCGTACCATCTTCATAAGTATAATGTAAATTTTCTGCTATTACGATGAACTCCATCACAGCCCTCCTTTTAAATGACAGATGATTGCCAGGGCCAAAAGGGCCAGGAGATAGGCTGAAACAAAAAAAAGTTCTTTCGGCTCTGCCTTCTTGCTCTCGGAAAGGACGCGAATTCTTCCATCATAACATCTGGACTCCATAGCATCAAAGAGCAAGGAGGATTTTCGCATGGCCTGCACTAAGAGAGCCGCCAGCATATTTCCCATGCTTTTTATAGAGGTTTTCAAGTCTTTATTTCCCAACCTGCAGTTTTGGGAATTGGTAATTGCCAGGGCTGAATCCAGCAGCACAAAGATAAACCGGTAAATCAAGGTCATTAATTCAATCATAAGCCAAGGGCAGCGGAGCCCCCTTAAAACTCCCATCAAGTCCAGCACCGGTGTTGTCAGTACTAAAAAATACAGGCAGGATACAGATGCCAGAGATACCAAGATCAAACGTAAGGAATAGATGAGAGAATACATGGTAATCACTACATATTTACTGCCTATAGCCACATGCCAGATTCCAACAGGCTCATCTGAAAGATCCATTAATATAGCAATGGTCCCCAAAACCAAAAATGTGAAAGGCCACATCATCATCTTCAAATAACGAGAAAAGGATGCCCGGCTGTAAGTTACAATCAGGCATCCCATCAAAACTAGAACAATACATGAGATCATGAAAGAGCGGACTGCCACGCATATGAAAAGGGTTCCTAAGGCAAAGCTGCATTTCAGGTACGCACTTTTATATCGCCATGGGGACGAATAAGCCAGCTTATCAATCATCATCATGGCTTTATTCCTGTTCTTTCTTCATAAATTTCTTTCTGCAGATCAAGTATCCCAGGCCAAATCCAAAGATACCGCCGCCTAACGCTGCCTGCAGGCAAAACAACAGAGATTCTGTTTCACCGCCGGGCGGTTCCAGCAAAGGAGAGGCCCAGGCTTCGTAATCCGGATCAATGGCTGTAATGGCTTCTTCTGCTGCGCCGTCAGCGCCTCCAAACTCAGAGCCATGTATGAATAAGAGCGGCACTACTGCTATTACAACTGCCAGTATCAGGCAGAAAATCACAATTTTTGTATTCCTTGTCATAAGATTATACCCCCATATAGCCCAGCTCTGTCAGTTCCGGTTTCGCATAGCTTTCCAGAGCTTTCATAACAACAACAGCGATCAAGCCTTCAATAATAGCCAGAGGAATCTGGGTTACTGCGAAAATTCCCATAAACTCTGCAAGAGAAGCTCCAAAACCGCCTACTGGGGACGGGTGAGCCATTGCTAATTGTACGGAAGTGATGCAGTATGTAAATAAGTCTCCCAGACACGCTGCAAGAAATACACCTAATGCTCTGGGAGCATTGAGCTTTTTACAGATCCAAAAGACGCCAAAGGCAAGAAATGGGCCGGCGATAGCCATGGAAAAAGTGTTTGCACCAAGAGTGGTAAGTCCGCCGTGGGCTAAAAGAAGTGCCTGAAAAACTAACACAATCAGTCCGATTACGCACATGGCAGTAGGTCCAAAGAGCACAGCTCCAAGTCCTGTTCCTGTGGGATGAGAGCTGCTTCCTGTCACAGACGGGATCTTCAGCGCTGATAATACAAAGACGTATGCTCCCATCATCACCAGCAACAACAAGGTTTTTCTATGCTGTGTTACCGTTTTTTTAATGGAAAACAAACCACAGATAAAAAATGGAATACATATAATTCCCCAAATAATACAGTAGTTCAGCTGCAGATATCCACCGGAGTTCCATAGCATCAAAATTGAAAATCTTAGCTTTTCATATGGTCGAGATA
>CAUEYG010000427.1 GCA_959021945.1 uncultured Eubacteriales bacterium
TTTGCCACGTACGTCTCCAATGACGAAAAACTGGGATTTGCCCATGTCGCGAATTCAAATGCCTGTGATGAATGGCTATGAAGCTACGGTTGCAATCCGCGCTATGAACAGAAAGGATCTGAAAACCCTGCCTATCGTTGCAATGACAGCAAATGCTTTTGCAGAAGATGTGCAAAATGCCAGAAATTCAGGAATGAATGAACATATTGCAAAACCTTTGGACCTGAAACAGTTGAACAATACATTAAAAAAGTGGCTTGAGTAAAGGGTTCATAAAAAAGCATGCTGCATAATCTTGCAAAAAGGCAAATGATATGATAAAATAATAGGGTTATTATTTATGTATGATTATAAATGATGCACTTTTATGGGAAGTAGGAAAATTTTAGAATGGAAGAAAGACAAAAAATAATTAATATAGCAGTAATCGCCCACGTCGATGCGGGAAAATCTACTTTGGTTGACGCATTTCTCAACCAGAGCGGCGTTTTCAGAGCAAACGAAGAGGTTGTGGACTGCGTTATGGACAGCGACGATATTGAGCGGGAACGAGGAATAACTATTTATTCAAAAAATTGTTCCGTTATGCATGGCGATGTAAAAATTAACATTGTAGATACGCCGGGACATGCAGATTTTTCTTCTGAAGTAGAACGTATTATGAAGACGGTGGATACCGTAATTTTGCTCGTAGATTCCAGCGAAGGGCCGATGCCTCAGACACGTTTTGTTTTGAAAAAATCTCTGGAGCAGGGCATTAACCCAATCTTATTGATTAACAAAATTGATAAAAAGGATGCCCGAATCGAGGAAGTGGTGGATGAAGTCTATGAGCTGTTCATGGATTTAGATGCTAATGATAAACAGTTGGACTTTCCAATCCTCTACGGCATCGCACGGCAGGGAATTGTGGTTTACGATCCAAAGGATGCGGAAGGCATTGAAATCGGTTCAGAAGAAAAAAAAGCAAAGAAGAGCGCTACAGGCATGAATGGCCTGGATATTACGCCTCTCTTTGATACCATTATTAAACACGTAGAGCCATACCCTGATTTAGTAGCGGAGCCTTTGCAGCTGCAGATTTCTACCTTGGGATACGATGATTATATCGGCAGGCTGGGAATCGGCAGAATTACAAAGGGCAGCATTAAAGAAGCTCAGACTGTTGCTCTTGCAAAAGGGGACGGAAGTATTGTATCAAGAAAAATTAATCAGGTATTTATTTACAGAGGATTAAAAAGAGTGGCAGTCGATCAAGCGCAGGCAGGAGACATTGTTGTCGTGTCGGGGATTGCAGATATTTCCATCGGAGAAACCATTTGTGATGAAAAAAATCCTGAGCCAATGGAAATGATTCATATTGAGGAACCTACTCTATCTATGAATTTTCTGGTAAATAAAAGCCCTTTTGCCGGCAAGGTAGGCAAATTTGTTACCTCACGGCATTTAAAAGAACGATTGGATAAAGAACTGGAAGTAAACGTAGGGCTGATGGTAGAAGAAACAGATTCTACGGACAGCTTTAAAGTTTCAGGCAGAGGGGAGCTGCACCTTTCCATCCTCATTGAAAACATGAGAAGGGAAGGCTATGAGCTGGCGGTTTCTAAACCAGAAGTAATCATGAGACGCAATGAAAAAAATAAAGTACTAGAGCCTATTGAAGAAGTGGTAATTTCTGTGCCAGATGAATATTCCGGTTCCGTCATTTCAAAGTTAAACGTAAGAAAAGGCATCATGAAAGAAATGAGTGCAGAAAATGGATTTACAAGAATGGAATATCTGGTTCCCACAAGAGGGCTCCTGGGGTACCGGACGGAATTCATCAATGACACCAGAGGGGAAGGAACCATGGTAAGACGTTTTGATGGCTTTGATGAATATAAAGGTGAGATTCCTCAAAGGACTAACGGTGTGGCAATTGCTCAGGAAGAAGGAACTGCAACGCCTTACGCGCTGTTTAATATTAGTGAGAGGGTGCAGATGTTCATTGAACCGGGAACAAAAGTCTATGAAGGAATGATCATAGGGATGAACAGCCGCAATGAAGATATGGTTGTAAATCCGTGTAAAGCCAAAAAAGCGACGAATATGCGTGCTGCCGGAAGCGATGATAATATTAAACTGGCTCCGGCCAGGACGTTTACTTTGGAAGAAGCCCTGGAATTTATTGACGATGATGAACTGGTAGAAATCGTTCCTGATGATATCCGCCTTCGGAAAAAGCTCTTAAAAGAGCTGGAACGCAGAAGGAGCGGAAGAAAAATTGATTAGGAGGCTGATATGTCAATATGTTAGATAGCCTGAATATTTCTGATAGAACCTTGGACCAATTGGCTAATGTGGGGATTTCCGCCATTATATTAGTGGCAGGATGGATTATTATAAGGATTATCCTGCGCATTGCGAAAAAAACCTTGGAACGTTCCTCTTTAGATCCGGTGCTTTACCGTTTTATTCTAAAGATTTTAAGGATTGTGCTTTGGATTATTTTAGTCCTTACTATCATGGAGCGATTTGGCTTTAAGATGAACAGTTTGATC
>CAUEYG010000428.1 GCA_959021945.1 uncultured Eubacteriales bacterium
TGACCATCAAAGAAGCTCAGGAAGAGGGATTGACTAAAAAAACAGAGCCTTTCGAATCTCCTGACCGCACGAAATATAGAACTGTTTTAGAAGGTTCCAGTCTATGGAGTATGGCTTATGAGGAATACGGAGATTGTGAAAAATGGCGTGTGATTGCAAAGGCAAATGGACTGCTTAATCCATTGCAAATATATCCGGGACAATTGCTGAAAATTCCGGCACTGCAATAAAGAGAAAAAGGTGGCAGAACCATGGGATTAATGGACAGCAGTTATACTTACGCACAACTGCGGGAATAATATCAGGATTTTACAACACCAAAGGTTGAATTAAATATTGGCGGACTTTCTCTGCTGGAACAGAAGGGGATTTCTGTTGAACAAGTGCAGATTAAATTGTCTACAGAAAATGCAGGCAGTGCTTCTTTTACCATTAACAGTGGATATGATTATGAAAAAAGCAGCTTTAACAGCATGTTAAAAGATAAAGTCATTCCAGGAAAAGTCGTTACCGTAAAAGTTGGCTATATGTCTGCAACTACTGAAGTGTTCAAGGGTTTTATTGCCTCTGTAGATATCCAGTTTGATGTGGAAAATGGTATTTTCTTTACCATTACCGCTATGGATGCCAGACGTTTGATGATGACAGATAACAAGCCCTATGCCCTTTACAGCAAACCGAATTATTCTGATATTGTAAAAACCATTATGACCAGATATACGGCTCTTTGTTCTTTAAAGTGTGACGATACCAATGATAAATTGACGGATGTGGTTTCTCAAAGGGAATCCGATTATGATTTTATCACCAAGAAACTGATCCAGGCAGGACGTGTGGATCGTGAATTTTTCATTGTAGCGGATAAAGCATATTTTCGTAAACCCAGAAGTGTGGCAGCACCTGTCATCACTTTAGGTATCAACAATGGATTGAAGAATTTCAGCCGCAGTCTGAACTATTTGAACAAAATTTATGAAGTTCATGGCTACAATCCAGATACGCAAACTCATCTGATTGGTTCCGCAGCAGCAAAAAGTGGAGATAAACAGTCAGATGTTATAAAAGCAGGGGTTGAGGTCGTTGCCCTTTCTGATTGCAAAACACAGTCTGATGTGGCAGACGCTGCAAAAAGTTTGGCAATGAAGGCAAAAAACGAAAATAAAAAAGCATCCGGCACCTGCATTGGACTTCCTGAGATTGTACCTGGAAGATTTTTGAAAATATCTGGTGTAGACAGTCTAATCAACAAAAAATTTTACATTACGGATGTCACTCACACAATCAATTACAATGGATTTTTGACAAACTTTACCACGGAAGGATGGGATTGATGGATTTTTTTGATGAACTGCTAAAAACCGAAAAGGAGCCTTCTAAGGCACCTGGATTGGTTTCAGGTATTGTTTTGGAAAATTATGATGAAAAATATCCTGGAATGGTAAAAGTAGAATATAGCGCAGGGGAAACAGGAAAAAACAAAAGTGGCTGGATTCCTGTAGCCTCTTTTTATGCTGGAAAAGAACACGGTGCATATTTCTTACCTGAAATTGGATCAGAAGTATTGGTGGCATTTATATTAGGCAATTGGGATAAGCCTGTTGTCATTGGTTCTTTGTGGAATAAACAAAGCCCTATTCCGAAAGGGATTCCTGAAAAAAAGAATTTCAATAAAACCGTTAAAACCAAAGGTGGAAGTCAGGTTCTTTTTTCCGATGAAGAGAAAAAACAATCTATCGAAATTACAACTCCTGCAGGGCTGAAAATCGGAATTTACGATGAAAAAAGCAAAGTAGTCATTCAAGATAAGGACAATAAGAACAGCATTACTTTGGATGCGAAAAATGGCTGTATTTCATTGGACGCAAGTAAAAAAATCGAGCTTAAAATCAATGGTTCAACACTTGTGACTTTAGACAGCAACAAAGAAACAGTAAATGTCGGTTCAGTGGATATCAAGGCAAAACAGAGTTTCAAAGTCAATGGTCAATCAGTTAGCATCAAGGGAACCACTGCAGAAGTTAATGCAAGCGGTTCTCTGAAAATCAATGCAAGCGGCATTACAGAAGTAAAAGGCAGTATGGTCAAAATAAATTAAGGAGGCGGAAATGATGGAGGATGAAAAATACGGCAAGGAGTTCCTGGGAACAGGATTGGGGTTTCCAGTCATGGCAGATCCTGCGACGGGAAGATTTCGCACTTCCTCCTACGAAGACGATATCAAAGAAGCCATTTATATTATTTTGATGACCAAAAAAGGGGAACGTCTTATGCGTCCAGAATTCGGGTGCGGTATTCATGACTTTGCTTTTGCAACACTGGATTACACAACAATATCACAGATGGAAAAGGCAGTAAAGGAAGCGCTGATCCAGTGGGAACCTAGAATCCGGGAGATTTCTGTAGAAGTTTCCCAAAGCATGACAGAAACAGGGAAAGCAATTATTTCCATTTCTTATGTCGTTCGTTCAACAAATAATCCATACAATCTGGTATTCCCATTCTATATGAACGAAGGCATTGAATTATAACAGCAGAAAGG
>CAUEYG010000429.1 GCA_959021945.1 uncultured Eubacteriales bacterium
TTTAATATGGATTTTGGTGTTCCATTAGTTTTTCGATCTGATATCTGACCTGATTATAGGAAGAGAACAACAAAGCATAGTCTTTCAAATCATGAAAGGTAACATTTTCCTGAACACCAATATCAAAGGCCTTTGGAATTGCGGCATGAATTTGATAATCCATCAGTGGTATCCATTCCGCCTCTTTGAAGATGCCTGCCTCTCCAATGGCAATATCAATATCATCCTCCTGCAGCAGCTTTGGCATTTCTGCATCTGTAGCAACACGAACTGTTATATCATGTTCCGGATAATCTTTTAGAAATTTTTTGATCGCTCCCGGCAAATCTCCGCAAGCGTAAATAGGATAGGTGCCAATTCGTAATTTTCTCGTTCCTCCGCCCTTGAGTTCATAAATTTTATTCATCAAAGCATTCTCACTTTCATGAATCTGCCTAATATAAGGCTCCAGCATCTTTCCTTCTTCTGTAAGGTATACGCCTTTCGTTGTTCTATTGAGAAGCTTCACACCTTCCAGTTCATTCTCAAGAGAGTTCATTAAATAGATTAGGCCAGATTGTGTATAATTCAATTTTTCTGCGGCCTTTTTCAAGCTCCCCATTTTAATTGCTTCCAGAAAAATCGTAATTTTTTTCGTATCCATTGTTATTTACCTCTTTGCTTTCATGAAAATCTCTCTTTTATTAACAGCTGTTTCAAGTTTAGCATTGGGGCTTTTAAATAGCAAATATTTCATCAAAATCCGTTTGCATCAATTGGTTTTGTTTTATGCTGCGTTATAAAAAACCCTTAACTTGTTATCATAATCTCTGACTTCCTTTCGATCATGTTCAAGTATTATTCTGTAAATAAAAAGGCAGGTGATATTATGAAACTAACAACCAGCAAGCACCAACAGCATACAGAGCTTATTTCTGAGATATGCAGGGATCTTTATCGCATTCAAATCCCACTGCAGGGCAGTTCACTAAAAACCATCAACACTTATCTTGTAAAAGGCAGCGACCGCAATCTCCTGATTGATACCGGGTATCGGACAGATCTATGTGTCCAAAAACTTGAAGACAGCTTTTCAGAGATTGGGCTAAAGCTGGAAAACACAGATATTTTACTGACCCATTTTCACAGTGACCATTCCGGAGCAGCTACGGATCTTGTCCGTCCATCACGGAAGATCTACGTCCCTGCCCAGGAGTATCCTTTCTTTGGAATCGGAAAAGACGCAAAAGTTTATACGGAATCCAGACGTTCCCGCTACTTAAAAGAGGGGCTGTCCAATGAAAGCTTTGAACAAATGATGTATTTTACTAAACCTGGCGTCAATGGGCCTGACCTTTTTAACTGTCATTTCACTCCAATTCAGGATATGCAAACCATTACTGCTGGTGATTATACACTCACTGCAATCCATACCCCCGGACATACACCGGGTCATATGTGCTATTGGGACGAAAAACATGGAATTATGTTTACTGGAGACCACATTCTTTTTGACATATCACCCAATATTATTTCCTGGCCCAGCATTCCCAACGTTTTGGGTCTTTATTTATACAGTTTGCGAAAACTGCAGGACTATCCGGTAACGATGGCTCTCCCTGGGCATCGGGAGCCAGGCAATTTATCAGTCCGCATCAAAGAACTCTTAAAACACCATACTGTACGGTTAAATGAATGTGAATCTTTAGTAAAGCTGTACCCTGGCAAAACCGCTCTTGAGATCACCAGGCTGCTCCCTTGGAAGATACGCCGCCACAACACGAAAAGGGAGCTCCCTCTTCCATTACTGCGCTATGCTTTTGGCGAATGCCTATGTCATCTGGATCAACTGCGTTTCCAGAAAAAAATTGACTGGGAATTCAGCAATGGATCCTACAAATACAGCTAAGGTCTTGAGGTAACGCATATTCATATTTAGCCCTATATTACTGCGGATCATAGTAACAAAAAGTAAGGCGTCTAATTCATCATCTGCCTTACTTTTTAGTATCTCTAATATAGCACAACCTTTTCCTGTTTCATCCATAGAAACTATTGTTTATTTTCTTTTCCGTTCCAAGAAAAAAGATTTTTCTCCCGCCAGATACATTTTAATTACTCCTAAAATGGAAAGCCCTGCTCCTACAATATAGATACCCGGCAACATGGTTCCATTTAGAAAAGCACATAATCTAACTGCCTGAGTCTCGCCTACCAAAAATGCAAGCAGAAAGCCCCCACCTGCAAGCAACGCTAAAATCAGACAAATCGTTAGAAGCATGGAAAAAAGCACAGTTAATGTCTTCGCTAATTGCTGTTTCATCACTATCACCCTCCTATCCTGTGAATGGAACTGTCCCTGGGACAGGACAAACACCTGCCAGAACCAATACAATTACAACATACTGGCAAAAGCACCAGAAGACGGCTTTCTTTGTCATGCCCAGATAGTCTGCCTCCGCGATCCCTAACGATACATTAAAGGTAAGCGCAAAAGGAGGTGTCATATGACCCATAGCCTGAATCATTACATTTAACATTCCTGCCACTAAAATTGGG
>CAUEYG010000430.1 GCA_959021945.1 uncultured Eubacteriales bacterium
TATCATATTTACAGAGAAAAGAGGGATTTTTATGGAGCATTTATTTGAAAAAGAAGTAAGATTAGGGACTTTTATAAAGTTTGTTACCCCATCAGTAATCATGTTGGTGGTCATTGGTCTCTATTACATTATTGACAGCATTTTTATTTCCAACTTTGTAGGCTCAGACGCTTTGGCGTCTCTTTCCATCGTCTATCCCATTCAGGGGTTAGTATGGGGGATTTCTGTTATGCTGGCCGCCGGTTCCAGCGCTATTGTAGCCATGAGAATGGGAGAAGGCAAGCAGCAGGAGGCCAATGAAAAGTTTACACTGATCTGCATTGTATCTGCTGTAATTGGCATTGCCATGATTGTGATTGGATTTTTGTTTATCAATCAATTGGTCGAGTTTTTAGGCGCTACAGAACGTTTGTGGGATTACTGCAAAAATTATGCGCAGATTCTGATTCTCGCCATACCGGCAGCCTTTTTAGGGGTACTCTTTGAATATTTTATCCGTGTAGACGGACGCCCTGGCTTTACACTCATGCTTTATTTGTCAGGCGGTATCGTCCATTTGGGGCTGGATTATGTGTTTATTGTATTGTGTGATATGGGAATACAGGGCGCTGCCTGGGCTACTTTTGCAGGAATGGTAACCGTAATGGTTATTGGAGCAGCTTATTTTATATTCCAGGAAACAAAGCTAAAGATTACAAAACCAAAATGGGATGGCTGGTATATCGGTCATTCCATGCTGAATGGATCTTCGGAAATGGTGTCTGAGGCATCTGTAGGTATTACAACCTTTTTCTTTAATATGATTGTGATTCGCCTTGCAGGAGAAGATGGAGTGGCGGCATTGAGCATTGTCTTAAACTCCCATTACCTGCTGATCTCTGTACATTTAGGATACATTACTGGTGTAGCCCCTCTGATCAGTTATTTTTACGGAGCAAAGGAGTATTTAAAAGTAAATGTTTTCCTGAAATATTCCCGGGTATTTATGCTGTCCTCATCCATTGTGCTGGCGGTGCTGTGCTTTTTATGTGCGCCAATTATCGCTCAGGCGTTTGAACCAAAAGGCACGCCTGTCTATGAGATGGCAGAGACAGGGGTCCGCTATCTTTCCGGCGCATTTCTGTTTACCGGTATCAATGTATTTGCCTCAGGTTTTTTTACTGCATATGGAAACGGACAGATTTCAGCGCTGATTTCCCTTTCCAGAGCCTTGATTATGGTGCTGATCGGAGCCTTTACTTTGTCTTGGCTTTTCGGACTCCATGGGGTATGGATGACGCTGGCCTTTGCGGAAGTCACAACAACCGGACTTGCTTTGGCTATGTTCAAAAAATATAAAGATACTTATCATTACGATCTTTTGTATCGAGGAGATGGCACAGAGCGATAAGACAACATAATGAGAGCGGCACTGCAGTAAATCCTTAAATGGCCCTGTTGGGCATCTTGCCTAAATCTATTTTTTTCTATATAATAGACGAAAAAACAGGGAAAGAGGATCATATGAAATTTATTGAAGTGAAAATTTATACAAGCCATCAGGGAATCGAGCCGCTGACTGCCATGCTGATGAGCAAAGGCATTACAGGGGCGGTGGTAAATGACCCTGCAGATGTGCAGACTCTGATGAATACAAAAAAAGAATATGAATGGGACTATATTGAAGCTTCTTTGTTGGAAGATGAGGAACGGGAACCTGTTGTTTCCGTCTATTTTGAGAATACAGAGGAAGGGCGTAAAAAAGTCCAGGATTTAAAAATTGCTGTGATGATGCTAAAAAGCAAGGAAATGGAAGGTGAGTTCGGCTGGGATGCAAACCTGGGCAGGCTTTATGCAGAAGACATTGTAGTAGATGATTCGGACTGGAAAGAGAAATGGAAAGAATATTTTAAACCTGCGAAGATCACAGAGCACCTGGTAGTAAAACCCACCTGGGAATCTTACCAGCCTGCAGGAGACGAAATGGTGATTGAAATTGATCCTGGTATGGCTTTTGGCACAGGCACTCATGAAACCACTGCTCTTTGTCTGGAATTGCTGGATCATTACTTAGAAAAGGGCCAGATCGTCCTTGACATCGGATGCGGGTCCGGTATTTTATCCATAGCAGCAGCCCTTTTAGGAAGCAGCAGGGTGCTGGGAGTGGAGATTGATCCCGATGCAGTCCGCACAGCAAAGGAAAACGTAAAAGCGAATCACACAGAGCAGATTGTAACCATTCAGCAGGGCGATTTAGCAAGGGATGTTGATCAAAAGGCAGACTTAATCATTGCTAATCTTATGGCACCTTTGATTATGGATTTATCACCATCTGCTGCAGACCACCTTGTGCAGGGAGGCATGTACATTTCTTCCGGCATTTTAAAGGAAAAGCGAAAAGAGGTAGAGACAGCTATCGAAAAGGCGGGCTTTCAAATTTTAGAAGTAAAAGAAAAAGGGGAATGGTGTGCCATTGCGGCGCAAAAGTAAGCTGTTATGAGCAGATTTTTTGTAGATACATCGGATGTTGGTGAAAGTCACATTTTGATACAGTCG
>CAUEYG010000431.1 GCA_959021945.1 uncultured Eubacteriales bacterium
GACGCCGTGATATCCGATGAGGAATGCAGCCATGGTGGTAATACCAATGGAAAGGCCGCCTATCCCAATGCGAGCAAGAAAACTTCTGGTAAGAATTGATTCATTGGCCGGCCTTGGTTTTTCATTCATCAAATCCTTGGTATGAGGCTCCAATCCTAAGGCAATAGCAGGAAGGCTGTCAGTGAGCAAGTTAATGAACAGCAGATGCACTGGTGCAAAAGGAACAGGCAGGGCAGTAATTGACGCATAGAGCACTGCCAGAATGGCTCCAAAGTTCCCAGACAAAAGGAATTGAATGGAGTTTTTTATATTCTGGTAAATATTTCTGCCGTTTTCCACAGCCTTTACAATAGTTGCAAAATTATCATCTGTCAGAACCATGGAAGCAGCATCTTTGGAAACCTCACTGCCGGTAATGCCCATGGCAACACCAATATCAGCCTGTTTTAAAGCAGGAGCATCATTGACCCCGTCTCCGGTCATGGCTACAATATTTCCCTTTTCCTGCCACGCCCGTACAATCCGAATTTTGTGCTCAGGAGATACTCGAGCGTAGACGGAAATCTTTTCTACAAAGGCTTTTAGCTCATCATCTGATAAAGAATCAATAGCAGCCCCTTCACAGGCCTCAGATTCATCCTTTAAAATCCCGATGCGCTTTGCAATGGCCGCAGCTGTGATCTTGTGATCCCCTGTAATCATGACCGGCTTAATGCCAGCGGCAATGCATTCAGAAACCGCAGACATAGACTCTTCCCGAGGAGGGTCCATCATGGCGATCAGGCCAAGAAAGGTCATATCTGACTCATCCTTTTCCCCTGGCTGAAAGTCTTTGGCCACTTCTTTATAGGCAAAAGCCAGCACGCGAAGGCCGTCCTTTGAAAACTCCATGTTTTGATTTTCGATCTTTGCCTGCTCATCAGCAGTAATAGCAAGGGTCTTGCCGTCTATCTGCACAGAAGAAACCCTTTTGAGCAAAACATCCACAGCACCCTTTGTAACCATCAAAAAACGTCCGTCAATGTTATGACATGTGGACATGAGCTTTCGGTCGCTGTCAAAAGGCAGCTCGCTAAAACGGGGATACTGATTCCGAATATCTTCATAAGTACGGCCAAGACGATTTCCCAGATTGATCAGGGCTGTCTCTGTTGGATCGCCGATTTCCTTTCCATCTGCAATGGTGGAATCATTGCACAAAACACTATCTCTCAGCAGCTGCATTTGAGTGTCCTGAGAAAGATCAATCTGTTCTGCAGGAATCCGTTTTCCATCTACATAATAATCTTCTACCGTCATTTTATTTTGAGTTAGAGTTCCTGTTTTATCAGAGCAAATAACAGAAACGCTTCCAAGACCTTCTACTGCCTGCAGCTTTCTGATAATAGCATGCTCTCTGGCCATTTTCTGTGTTCCAAAAGACAATACAATGGTCACAATGGAACTGAGAGCCTCAGGAATAGCAGCCACTGCAAGGGCTACAGCAAAGAGGAAGGCATTTCCGGCGGATTCGCCCCGGTAAACACTGATGCCAAATAAAACAGCGCAAAAAACCAAAATTAAAAGAGAAAGCTTTTTCCCAAAGCTATCCAGATTCATTTGAAGCGGCGTTTTCTTTTCTGACGTGGTTTTCAACAGAGTTGCAATTTTGCCCACCTCAGTCTCCATACCAATGGAAGTAACAAGGAAGGAACCCCGGCCGTAGGTAACAAAACTGCCGGAATACACCATATTGAGCCGGTCGCCAAGGGGAGCCTGCCCTTCAATTGGGCTAATTCCTTTTCCACACCCAGGCTCTCTCCTGTCAAGGCGCTTTCATCAATTTTTAGCCCGGCATTTTCTAATAAGCGGCCGTCAGCAGGAACAGAATCACCGGCTTCTAAAAAAACCTGATCCCCGATGGTTACTTCCCGTGAAGGAATCTTGATGACACTGCCGCCTCGGAGAACCTTGGCCTCCGGTGCAGACATGGCTTTCAGGCTGGTCAGAGACTGTTCAGCTTTGACTGTCTGAACCGTTCCCAGTATGGCGTTGATGGTAATTACAACTAAAATTACTACAGCGCTTTCCAGATCATTTAAAATGCCTGATATAATGGCAGCAGCGATTAAAATAATAACCAAAAAGTCTTTGAACTGTTCAAAAAAAATCTGTACAATTGATTTCTTCTTTTCCTCCACCAGCTCATTAGGTCCAAACTTTTCCTGATTAGCATGGACCTGGGTCTCATTAAGCGGAGCCTCGCTGTTATTGACAGCCTGGCGCACCTGCTGTCCGGTCATCTGATAATATTCTTGCATAATCCTTCCTTTCCTGCGTTTATTTTGTAGTAATTGGCGCGTTTATATGCAAAGAAAAAAGACTTTTATTACATGATTTTCATGTAATAAAAGTCTTGCTGTTTCATTACGATCCGGATAAAACCAAGAGGTTTCATCGAGATTGACGATATCGTAAACGCTATAAAACGCCGGCTACTCCCTTTTATTGTATTTTATCATACTCGCCCGGACAGT